>NZ_KV804687.1:0-37142 GCF_001811425.1 Peptoniphilus sp. HMSC062D09
GTGGTTTATTCATGCTAAAGCGTACAAAAAGAGACCGATTGTTACATCGGTCTCACAAACTTAATAATAAGCTTTCCAGCCGGGCTATGCCGTAATGACGACTGAAAATTTAAATGTTACTCCCCTAAGCCAATAAATTATATCAAATTATTTTGCCTAAAACAATCTATGTTTATTTTACCCAAATAAAATTAATTCAAGTCTTTTTTAGAAAATTTTATTTATTTTTTGGCACAATTTTTTCCATGCCGCCCATATACATTTGTAGTGGCTTTGGAATTTTTACGCTGCCATCTTCTTGAAGAAGGTTTTCTAAAAAGGCAATTAACATTCTTGGTGGTGCAACTACTGTGTTATTTAATGTGTGAGCTAGATATGTGCCGTCCTTGCCACGAAGTTTGATGTTAAGTCTTCTAGCTTGTGCATCGCCTAGGTTTGAACAAGATCCAACTTCGAAATATTTATTTTGTCTTGGAGAAAAGGCTTCAACATCAAGAGATTTTACCTTTAAATCTGCCAAGTCTCCAGAACAACATTCAAGAGTTCTTACAGGAATTTCTAGTGAACGGAAAAAGTCCACTGTGTTTTGCCACAATTTTACAAACCAATCCTTTGAATCTTCTGGCTTACAAATTACAACCATTTCTTGTTTTTCAAATTGGTGAATTCTGTAAACTCCTCTTTCTTCAATGCCGTGAGCTCCAACTTCTTTTCTAAAACATGGAGAATAAGAAGTAAGTGCAAGAGGCATTTCTTCTTCTGGAGTTATTGTGTTGATGTATTTACCAATCATTGAGTGTTCAGATGTACCAATTAGATAAAGGTCTTCTCCTTCAATTTTATACATCATATTTTCCATTTCAGCAAAACTCATTACACCAGTAACAACATCTGATCTAATCATAAATGGTGGAATGTGATATTCAAAACCACGGTCAATCATAAAATCTCTTGCATAAGATAAAATTGCAGAGTGAAGTCTTGCAATATCTCCCTTTAAATAATAAAAACCTGCACCAGATGTATTTCTTGCAGAATCTAAATCAATTCCGTTAAAAGTTTCCATGATGTCAACATGATAAGGAACTTCGTAATCTGGAATTACTGGTTCGCCAAATCTTTCGATTTCAACATTTTCGCTGTCGTCCTTTCCTATTGGCACTGATTCGTCAATCATTTGTGGAATAACTTGCATTCTCTTTTTAAGTTCTTCAGCAAGATCTCTTTCAGCTGCTTCTAGTTCTGTAATTTCTTCATTTATTTCAGCAACTCTTTTTTTAGCTTCTTCGGCTTTGTCCTTTTCGCCCTTTTGCATAAATCCACCAATTTCTTTTGAAGTTTGATTTTTTTCTGCACGAAGATTGTCGCCCTTAGTCTTTTTTTCCCTAAGTTCTTCGTCAATTTTTATAACTTCGTCAACTAGTGGAAGTTTGTCATCTTGGAATTTCTTTTTAATATTTTCCTTTACTGCTTCTGGGTTTTCTCTTACAAATTTAATGTCTAACATAAATCCTCCCTTAAATTAAAAAAAGCCCCTCAATCCCTAAAGGGACGAGAGACCCGCGTTGCCACCCTAATTAACCAAATGGTTCACTTAAAAATTCATAGACTATGAGGTGGATTCATTTTATTCGTTTACAGATTTGCACCAACCATCTGCTCTCTAAAAAACTTTCTAAAATTACTATTCTCAATTATTGTCTTTTTTAGTTTTTTTTATTATACCATAAGGAAAAATAAGTTCAAGCTTTTTGGCTAATAAAGTAAAGTCAATTGATTGATTTGTTTCAAAAGATTATAATATGTATGAGGACATACTAAGGTGGTTACCCTTCTATAAAGAGGGGGTGGTGCTATGAGTATATTTGAGACTCTGTCTTTAATGATTGCTTTTGGCACGCTTATAACCCTTATCATTAAAAAAGATAAGTAAGATATGAGAAAGCCACCTGTATCACTACTACAGATGGCTTAATTAAAATTTAGTCATTAAAGGGTGACCGCTTTTAACGGTGTCCTCTTTATCTATATTATACCATATCCTTTTTATTTTTAAAGCCTTCTAGGGTTTTATTTTTTTAAGTATTTTATAAGGGCAAGGATTAAAACTATTATAAGAATAAAAATTGCCAATCTAAATAGCACAGAGAATGTAAGAACTAAATACATAAAACCTGCAAATTCTTTATTCATAGACTTACCTCCTTAAGCAAAACTATTTTTTTAAGTATTTTATAAGGGCGAGGATTGCCAAAATTATAAGTACAAAAATTCCCACATAAACCCCAAAACCTAAAATTAAAGCAATAAGTGATTTAGATGTAAAAGCCATAGCTATCTCCCTTCCTTCTTTATTACATTATAACAGTAACATCTTCCTTTTACAAAATTTATTGTCCACACATAATCCACCTTTTTGTTATAATACATTTGAGGTGATGAAATGAGAGAGTTTTTACTTTCACAAGGCGTTTCAAAAGATCTACTTAAGGGAGTAGATGAATTTATAGAAAAACACGACTTAAATGAAGACTATGAATATAGAATTCCAAAAATAAAATATAAATATTATGGCAAAAAAACTTGGGAGAAGGCAATTGCTGCAATTTTATCTGGCGACAACATCCTTCTATCTGGACCAAAAGCGACGGGAAAAAATGTCTTGGCAGAAAATCTTGCTTATCTTTTTAAGAGACCACTTTGGACAGTTTCTCTTAACATTGCATCAGACCCATCAAGCTTAATTGGGTCTGACACCTTTAAAAACAACGAAGTAACCCTAAAAAAAGGTCCAGTTTATGAAGCAGCAGAACAAGGCGGCTTTGCAGTTTTTGACGAGATAAATATGGCAAAAAACGAAGCCCTTTCTGTTGTCCACTCAACTCTTGATTACAGAAGAGTCCTAGATATTTCTGGCTATGATAGATTAAATCTTCATGACGCAACGAGATTTATCGCCACAATGAACTACGGCTACATTGGCACTCGTGACTTAAACGAGGCCCTTGTCTCAAGATTTTTGGTAATCGACATGCCAACAATTGCAGAAAGTGACTTGGCAAAATTGTTTAAAGAAAACACAAATTTAAAGGACAGCGCCATAAAAATTTTCACAAAATTATTTTTAGACTTGCAAGAAAAATCTCTAAATTCAGAAATTTCTTCTAAGGCAATTGACCTTCGTGGACTCCTTTCTAGCATCGAACTTATGAATAGAGGCCTTGGCATAAGAGATTCCCTTGAACTTGGTATAGTTGATAAGACTTTTGACTCCTATGAAAGAGAAATTGTCACAGATGTAATTGACACTCTCTTTTTAAAGGACATAAAGAGAGCTGATTTATTTGAAGGATGAAAATAGACTAAAAAATATTTTTTGGACTCTTTCAGATTTTTATGATTTTGATATTTTTAATTTTTCCCTTAAACCAATTGATGCCTACGAGGCTTCCATACTTGGCTACGCTTCAAGGTACTTTGATTTTTATACAATAGATGATTTTCTTAAGCTTTATGTAAATAATTTAAACAACAAAAAAGACTTATGGGAAATTTCAAAACTCATTATGGAAAATATTTTTTCTCAGGAAATGATTTTGGAAAGACCTGGCACCCTTGATTTTAAAAAATCCCATGACGAGGAAATCTTAAAAAATCTAAATAGGCGAAAAATTATTTTGACAATGGAGCTTAAAATTGGCTACATTAGAAAAGAAAGAGGCAAATATCCAAAAATTCAAAGAGTTTTGGAAGAGATGTTAGATGAAATTTATAATTTTAAGGATAAGGACACCTTTATGTATTTGGATTTCTTAAAATATCTCTTCAAAAAATATTTTCATATTAATAAAAATCTTCCCAAGGACCTTGATGAAAATTATGAGGAATTTAAAAAGGAAAAAAAGTCAAATTCCTCTTCCAAGAAAAGTGCCCCCTACAAGAGAAAAAAATTGCTTGATAATACTTTTCTCGAGAGGTACAACATTGAATCTGCGGAATTTACTTTTTTCAACGACGATTATAGAGACATCAATGTAAAAGAAGATTCTTTTAAAAATAATTTTGGCGACCAAAATATTTATGAGGCCCTAGAAAAACACTATGGCAAAGAAAAAGTAAAGAGATATGTTTCTGATAAAATTGCTGGAGAAATTTCCACAGGCATCCACAAAGACATTAAATTATATTTTCCAAGCGGCGAATTTGAAAATAAAAATTCCTATTTTGCTGAAGAAGAAAAAAATAATTATGAGGATAATTTAAAATTTTATGAAGACAATAAAATTCAAAATCAGCGTGCCATTCGTGAACTTGCAGGCATCATAAAAAATTCCCTCTTAAAGGAATCAGAAGACGAAATTGTAAAATCAAATTCAGGAAAAATTATCCCATCAGAAATTTGGAAATCAAAGGAATTAAATGAGGACAGAGTTTTTAGAAAAATAAATAGAAAGGACTCTAGCGAAATTTTTGTAGATATACTTCTTGACTCTTCTGCATCCCAAAATGAGAGAAAAGAAATTGTAGCAACAGAATCCTACATCATAGCAGAGGCCCTCACAAGTCTAAATATAAAAACTAGGATTTTTTCTTACAACAATTTTTATAATTATCTAGTCCTAAAAAAATATAGGGACTACAAGGACCCATCTTCAAAAAACAAGGACATCTTCAAATATTCCCCAAGTGGATCCAATAGAGATGGTCTTGCCATAAAATTTATGCGCCACTTGATTTCAAAAAATTATGATGCAAGAAGATTTTTAATAGTTTTAACTGATGGACTTCCCTTTGACGAAATTGACATTGGTATAGTTGGTGCATCAAAAATTCCAGGAGAAAATTACAAGGACGATGAGGCTGTAATGGACACATCAAAGGAAGTGCTCCTGACGAGACTTAAAGGCATCAACAGTTTTGGAGTTTTCACTGGAGAAGAATCAGAAAGCTTAAATATAAAAAGAATTTATGACAGCGACTATGCCTATATAACAGACATCTCAAGATTTCACAAAGTCGTTGGTATATTTTTAAAAACTTATGCAAATAAAATAGAGTAGGTTATTTTTTAACCTACTCATTTTTTAATGCTTTTTCTATATTAAATCCTGCTTTTACTAAAACTACTGAATAAATTATTCTTATAATCAAATCTCCACTCTTTTCAGTCCGTGAAAGTAAAATTGATGCCCCAGCAAAAATAAGAACATTTAAAAGTATTATAAAAAATTTTTTCATTTAAATTCTAAAAATACTATTTATTCATAAAATGCTTGCAGGCTTTTTCCATTCTATTTAAGCCTTCAACAATATCTTCATAAGAAGATGCGTAGGATAATCTAATAAAGCCTTCCCCTGCACTACCAAAAACTGTGCCCGGTACTACTGCAACACATTCTTCATCGAGAAGATATTGACAAAATTCTTCTGAAGAAACTCCAACGCCCTTAATATTTATAAAAGCGTAAAAAGCTCCATCAGGAGAGTTTAAGCTAAGTCCATCAATAGAATTAACTTTTTCTAAAATATAATCACGTCTTCTCTTATATTCTTCAACCATTTTCTTAACATCATCTTCTGCTTCTTTAAGTGCAGTAATACCTGCGTGTTGAACAAAGGAAGTTGCACAAGATGTGTTATGTTGGTGAATTGTATTTAAAACTTTAATAAATTCTTCTGGAGCTGCAATGTAAGCAAGACGAAAACCTGTCATAGAAAAAGTTTTTGAGAAGCCATTTATAGTAATAGTTCTTTCTTTCATTCCATCAATAGATGCTATAGAATAATGTTCCTTATTTCCATAAATAATTTGCTCATAAATCTCATCAGAAATTACAAGTATATCTTTTTTCTTTGCAAATTCAGCAAGTTTTTCTGTAGTTTCCTTTGTAAGCATTGATCCTATTGGGTTTGATGGCGTAATAATTACAATAGCTTTAGTTTTTTCAGTTACAAGTTTTTCTAATTCAGCAAAATCAATTTGAAAATCATTTTCTTGGGCTAAGCTATATCTTACAGGAACTGCATTCATAATATGAGCCGCATTTACATAATTTGGCCAACATGGATTTGGAAGTAAAATTTCGTCGCCTTCTTCTAAAATTAAGGAATAAGTATCATAAATTGCTTCACTTGCTCCTGCTGTTATTAAAATTTCCTTTGCAGAATAATCTAAATTATTTTCTTTTCTTAATTTCTCAGCAACAGCTTCTCTTAATTCCATTATTCCAAAATTTGAAGTGTAAAAAACATCACCCTTTTCAATGCTTTTTATAGTGGCATCTTTAATTACCTTTGGAGTATCAAAATCAGGTCTACCAACTTCGAAGTGATAAATTCTCTTGCCTTCTCTTTCCATTTGAAGAGTTTTTTCATTAATTTTTCTTATACCTGACGGTGCTACTTTACTAAATTTACTACAAATAAAATTCCTCATAGCTTCCTCCCTTATGAATTTATTATATTTTCAATTGTACTTCCATCTATATTGCCAGCAGTGATAATTAGAACCAATTTATCTCTATTATCATATTTTATTTTTCCTTCTAAAATTGCTCCAAGACCAATAGCAGCAGATGGCTCAACAATTATTTTCTCTTTATTATACAACAAATCTAAAGCTTTTTTAATAAATTTATCTTGGCAAGTTACAAGATCGTCAACTAAATCTCTTATTACTTCAAAAGCATTGGCACTTGGAGTAATTGACATCAAGCCATCAGCAATTGTTTCGCCCTTTTTAATATTAGTAGGTCTTCCCTCTTTTAAAGATTTTGTATATCTTTGAAAATTTTCTGGTTCAACTCCAATAACTTTAGACCATCTAGTTACACCCTTAGTGTAGAGGGCAATGCCAGAAATAAGTCCGCCACCACCAACAGGAACAATTAATTTTATATGATCCATTTTATTTAAAATTTCAACAGCAAGAGTACCTTGACCTTCAGAAACATCTAAATCATCTGATGGATGAATAAAAGTCATGCCTTCCTTCTCAGCAATTTCTCTTGCCAGATCAAATCTTTTTTCTACAGTTGAAACAATAACTTCAGCACCAAGATCTCTTATCATCTGTCTCTTTAAATCAGTAGAAGTTTCTGACACAACGACTTTTGCAGGTATGCCAAGCATTTTTGCACAAGTCGCCACAGCCTTTCCATGATTTCCAGAAGAAGCAGTAACAAGACCTCTTTTTAATTCTTCATCAGAAAGTTTTCTAATTTTATTTATTACGCCTCTGATTTTAAAAGAATTAGTCCTTTGTATATTTTCTAACTTAGCATAGACTGATGTGCCTAAAAGTTCAGAAATATAATCTAACCTAATAAGAGGAGTGTCATAAACATAATCCCTAATTCTCTCTCTCGCCTTTATTGTATCCTTATATCCATTTCTATAATCCATTACTTCTCCTTTAAAAAATTACAAAATAAAAACTATTTATTAAGATTATAATATGCTAAAGTGTATTTGTAAAATGTATTTAACTCTTATTATAAATAATTTCTCTTAAAAAAATTTTTTTACTTCACAATAATCCTATAAATATTTTCGAGAAAAATTGGAGCAGAATTTTCCGGCTCAATATTTTTAATTTTTCCGCCAAAATAAACTTCAACATTCTTCCCTTCAAGGCCCTTTGTAGTGACATTACCATCTTCAGAATTATCTAAATTTTCAATTGATAGAGAAATTGGCTTTGTCATTATTTCTTTAAAATAAAATCTATCATCAATTTGAGTTGCTTCAACCATAAGAGAATCACTTTCTGCTTTTATTACCTTGCCTGTAAAATGAGCAACCCACTCAGGAATTTCTCTGCTTTCATCTTTTAGGTCAAGGTCCCTAAATAAAATCCACCTATTGTCAATTTGAACATTTATATAGCCCTTCTCCCAAATTTGGTAGCCATAACCCTTGCCAAAATTAGATTCATCATCCTTACTAGGCATCTTTCTCCCATCAACAGTAGTTTTTATTTGACCATCTGCAGTGCCGCATGTGACCATGGCATTTTCATAGCCTGTGTCCACATAGATTGTGCCCTTAACTTTAACCATGGGTGGATAATTGCTTTCAGCTTTATTTTCACTTGAAGCTGTCTTATTGCAAGCAGCAAATAAAAACATTAGGCACGCCATTAAAATTAAAAAATATTTTTTCATAGTTTCCCCCTTTTTTATGAAGTTTTTAAAAACTTGCGAATAAATTTTTACGAATAAAAATATCAAGAAAAATATTTAGTAAATTATCCCATTAATAAAATTTTTCCTGCAAATTATTATATCTATAAAGATATTATATAATATTTTTCAAATTGCAAGGCAAATAAAAATCGGCACAAAGATTACTTCATGCCGAAAAATTATAAGATAATTAATCTACAGCAAAAAATCTCGACAGCAGCCGAGATTTTTCTTTTCTTATTTATTTATTAATTTTAAATCTTATTTGCTCTTTAATCTTTCAATTTCCTTATTTAAAGAATCGATCTTATTTGACATCTTTACAATTTGATTATTTAAATCTTTTACATCTTCCTTACTTGAAGGTTCCACAAAATTCATATAATCCATATTTAATTTAAATAGTTCTTCTCTGAGAGACTTAGTTTCCTCTTCAGCCTTCTTATAAACTTCCTTAAATTTATCAAGGTCAAATAATTTCTTGTATTGTTCCTTAGTCTTTTCTTGGAAGAAATCATAAACTTCTTGAGGATCCTTTTTCTTAGCAAGTTCTTCCAAATCATTTCTATATTTTTCAAAAGTAAATTCAGAAATTTTTGCAATTTCAGCATATATTTCCTTGTAGTAATTAATATAAACTTCAAAATACCTCATAGATTTTTCAATAAAAGTTCTTTGAAATCCTAAAACCTTGGAAGTGCTGGCAAAATATTCATTACCACCAAATAATTTCTCGTATTCTTCTAAGTTGCTTAGCATTTGTTGTGAAAATTTTTCCATATTTTTGAAATAATCCATCTTACCAAAGAAATTATCTGTCATAAAAGGCATATTTCCAAAGTTAGGAATCATGAAGTTAAAATTACCAAAAAACTTTTGATTGAAATCTAAAATTTCTTTTGCCCTATCCCTAACTTGTTCTGGCATAAAAATATTCATATAATTTTCTTGATATTTCTTGTAAGAATTAAAAAGATTTTTTGCAGCTAAACTATAATCTTCCACAAACTTACCATTGGCACTTAGCATTGGAAAATAATTCTTAAAATTATTCATAAAATCGCTATAAACTTTATTTGGCTCTCTTAAATTATCAGCAAAAAATTTTTGAAAGTTCATAAAATTTTCAAAATAAGGATTAACTTCAAAAAGTCCCTTCATTTTTTCACTATAATCAGCTTGGAAAGGATTAAACTTGTTCATAGTATCCATATAATTTTTTGGCATTTCATAAATATTTTCTACCATCTTTTCATTTATTCTTGCCATTTCTCTAAAATAATCTTCCAAACTTAATTTTTCTTTATCATCATTTTCATTTCCCTGATTAAAAGATTTTAACAAATTCATTTGGGCATCGTATATATCCTTGTAAAGATTGAACATAGGACTACCTCCTTTATTTTATTAATACTTACCACGAAAAAGAACTTTCTAAACCCTAGAAAGTTCTAATATTTCATATTTAATTTTTTTCTTAATTATTAATAATATTATATAGATAACTGATTTTAAACAAAATCTTTTTAAAATCAAAAAATATTTTTTAGCTTATAACAATAGTTCCATTTTTATAATTATTTATTTTCTACAATTACACAGGTATTTATACCAATTTCTTTATATAATCCCTTATATTTTTATTTTTTTCTTCTAAATATTTTTCAAGGTCAGAGATAATTTCTGCTCCTGCCTTGGGATTCATAAAATTATAAGTTCCAATTTCAACAGCAGTAGCTCCCGCCATTAAAAATTCAAGGACATCTTTATAAGATGTGATGCCGCCCATGCCTATTATTGGAATGTCAACTGCTCTTGCCACTTGATGAAGTATCCTTAGTGCAATTGGTTTTACTGCTGGTCCTGATAGTCCTGCGTAGGTGTTATTAAAGACAATTTCTTCTCTATTAAGGTCAATTGCCATGCCAAGAATTGTATTTATCAGTGAAAGACCTGTTGCACCTTCTGCTTCAACTGCCTTTGCTATTCCCACAATGTCCCCTGCATTGGGAGATAGTTTTACAAAAACTTTTTTATTAGTAACTTTCATGACCTCACGAACAACTTTTGCTGCAGAATCCTTATCCATGCCAAAAGCCATGCCACCTTCTTTTACATTAGGGCAAGAAATATTTAATTCAATGGCTGCAAATTCATAGTCATTTAAAATTTTTGTAGATTCAACATATTCTTCTATTGTGTTGCCACCAAGATTTACAAAAATTTCTGTTCCAAGTTCTTGCATTGAAGAAATTTTTTCTTTTACAAATTCTTCAACACCTGGATTTTCAAGTCCAATGGAATTTAATATTCCTGATGGTGTCTCCCAAATTCTTATGCCTTCATTTCCCTTTTTTGGGTGTCTAGTTATTCCCTTGGAAGATATTCCTCCTAGAATTTTTGGATCGTAGAAATTTTTAAATTCTTCTCCGTAGCCATAAGTTCCACTAGCCATAATTATTGGATTTTTTAATTTTATTCCTGCTAAATCTATTTCACTTCTAGAAGTCAATTAAATCACTCCCCTTAAATATTGGTCCTTCCTTGCAAGATCTCTTTCTGCCATTTTTTGTCTCACAAGAACATGATAGGCAAGCTCCAAGACCACAACCCATTCTCTTTTCTAGAGATACATAAGTTTTTATCTTATGAGATTTTGCAAGTTCTACAACTTTTTTCATCATAATTTCTGGTCCACAGGCATAAATTAATTCATGTTTTCCAAAATCAATTACGTCTGTTATAAAGCCACCCTTTTTTATTTTTATGTCGCAAGACACATCTTTAAAGGCATTTTCAAGTTCAAGTTCTTCTCTTTCTCCAATGTATAAGGTGATTTTTGACTCAGGTTTTAATTTTTGAATTTCCTTAATTAAATAGTGGAAGGGTGCCACACCAACTCCACCACCAACTAGGGCAACTTCATCAACATTTGCATAAAATGTATTTCCAAAGGGACCATATAATTTTATGTCGTCGCCTGCTTCTAATTTTTCAAGTATTTCTGTTCCTATTCCTCTTTTTTCTACTAAGAAGTCAGCCCCCTCTGTTACATCATAAACTGAAATTGGTCTTGAAAGTGTGGGATAATCTTCCCAAGCTCTTAGCATAAAAAATTGTCCAGGATAAATTTTTCCCTTAAAATCCGTTCTCAGTATAAAATAATCTTTACATACATGAATATTTTCTAAAATCTTTGCCATTTTATTCTCCATAAGTTGTAAGAGTGTCGCAATATTCACACTTGTATTCCTTTTTTTCTCTGTCATAGAGGTAAAATTTGTGACCTGCAATTTCTCTTTCACTATTTGTTATACATCTTGGGTTTTTGCACTTTAAAACTCCTTCTACCACTTCAGGAAGTTCCATGCGAATTTTTTTAACTCTCTCGCCATCTTCTATAAAATTAACTGTAGTGTGTGGTGCAATAAGTCCCAAAACTGTAAAGTCTAAATTATAATCCGTTTCTATTTTTATTATATCTTTTTTGCCCAAGGAAGTTGAAAAAATATTTTGCATAAGAACAACTGCATCAGTAACTTTTTCTAGCTCCAAGGCCCTATAAAGTACATGAGCACGGCCTGCTTCTATGTGATCTAGTACAATTCCCTTTTTAATTTTTGAAACATTTATCATTTGTTAGCCTCCAAAAGTTTCATAATAAGTGCCATTCTGCCATACATGCCAAATTTTGTCTGTTCAAAATAAACTGCACGATGATCCTTATCTACTTCAGTTGCAATTTCATTTACTCTAGGAAGAGGATGAAGGATATACATGTCATCTTTTGCATATTTTAATTTTTCTTCTGTAAGTATATAGTAGTCCTTTAATCTTTCATACTCGTCAGATGATACAAATCTCTCTTTTTGTACCCTTGACATATAAAGTATGTCTAAGTCGCCTATGGCACTCATGAGATCTCTTGTTTCTTTATAATTTTCTTTGTCTATAAAGTTTTTAAAGGGCTCTGGCATTTTTAATTCATCTGGAGAAATAAATACAAATTTTACATTTTCATAGCGGTTTAAGGCTCTCACAAGAGAGTGAATAGTTCTTCCAAATTTTAAATCTCCGCAAAGTCCAATAGTTAAATTGTCAAAGGATTTTTTGTAGTGCCTTATTGTAATTAAATCGGCAAGAGTTTGCGTTGGATGAAAGTGTCCACCATCGCCTGCATTTATTATTGGCATTTTAGTAACTGTCTTTGATGCAAGAAGTGCTGCCCCTTCTTTGGGATGACGCATGGCACAAATATCTGCATAGTTTTCTATTACTCTAATTGTATCTAAAAGAGTTTCTCCCTTTGTTGAAGAGCTAACTCCTGCATCAGAAAAACCAATTACCCTTCCTCCAAGTCTTAACATAGCTGTTTCAAAGGATAATCTCGTTCTCGTTGATGGCTCAAAAAAAAAGACTAGCCAATAACTTATTGTCGCAAACATGAGAGTAATCATTTGGATTTGCGATAATGTCATCAACTAGTCTAAAAATTTCTTCGTATTCTTCTCTTGTAAAATCTAAGGGCTCTATTAAATGTTTCATCTTGACCTCCATCTAATATTTTATCCTTTTTATATTACTTCAAAAATTTTAATTTGTAAAGTGAATTGATAAATGTGTTATACTTGTAATAATAAATTTAAAGGAGATAATATGATTTACTTAATACTTGGACATTCAGGCTCTGGCAAAAGCACCCTTAGAGATGAGCTTGCTAAAAAAGGTTTAAATAAAATAATAACTTACACAACAAGACCTCCTCGCCCCAAGGAAGTTGACGGTCTTGATTATAACTTTATAAATATTAAAGATTTTAAGAAAATGGAAGAAAAAAATTTATTTATTGGCTCAACTTGTTATGCAGGAAATTATTATTCAACTTTAAAAAAAGATTTGGAGGAAAATAATAATGGCAATTCTGACTGCGTCATTATAGTTGATAAAGAAGGAGTCCTTGCCATAAAAAAAGAATTTAAAAATTCCCTATGTATTTATTTAAAATGCTCTAAGGAAATTTTAAAAAAGAGAATGATAAAAAGAGCTGAAGATGAAAGCGTCATAGAAAAAAGACTTTCTGTTTTAGAAAATTTAGACTCTTACGCAGATTATATAATAGATAGCGACAGAGAAATGGACTGTGTTTTAAGTGACGTCCTAAAAATTATTAAAAGTCACAAGACGGGAAAATGATTTTTCTTGACATTTTATAATCTAGTGTTATCATAAACTTATAAGTTAATATTACTCTTCAGGGCGAGGTGCAATTCCTCACCGGCGGTAAAGTCCGCGAGCGCAAGCTGAATTGGTGAAATTCCAATACCGACAGTAAAGTCTGGATGAAAGAAGATAAATTTTAAATTTTTGAGCCCTGCCTGGGCTCTTTTTTTATAGGTGATTTAATGTATATAGAAAATTTTAACGACAGCTTTTACATGGAGCGTGCTATTGAACTTGCAAAAAAAGGCATTGGTCATACAAAAACTAATCCCCTTGTTGGCTGCGTAATTGTAAAAGATGAAGAAATAATTGGCGAAGGCGCCCATTTAAAATTTGGAGAAAATCACGCTGAGGTAAATGCAATTGAAGATGCAAAAAGTCGTGGCGAAGACCTAAATGGTGCAACTCTTTATGTAAACCTAGAGCCATGTTCTCACTTTGGCAAAACTCCACCTTGCGCCAATCGAATTGTAAAAGAAGGAATAAAAAGAGTTGTTATTGGAACAAGTGACCCCTTCCCTAAAGTTTCTGGTGGCGGCATAAAAATTTTGGAAGATGCTGGAATTTCTATAACAGAAGGTGTCTGCCAAGAAGAATGTTTAAACTTAAACGAAAGCTTTTTTACTTATGTAAAAAATAATAGACCCTTTGTTGTCTTAAAATCTGGCATGTCCCTTGATGGAAAAATTGCAACAGAAAGTGGCGAGTCCAAGTGGATAACATCAGAATTTTCTAGGGCTTACTCTCACGAACTTCGTGGAAGGCTTGACGCAATTATGGTTGGTATTGGAACAGTTCTTGCTGATAACCCAACATTAAATGTTCGTCATGGCAAATATAGGGTCAATCCCATAAGAATTGTAACAGATTCAAAACTTAGGATTCCTCTTGATGCAAAACTTCTTTCAGAGGATTTAGAAAGCCTTGCAATTATCGCAACTACAAAAAATTGCGACAGGAAAAAGCTTGAAAAGCTAAAAGAAATGAAAAATGTTGAAGTTTTAATTTGCCATGAAAAAAATAATAAAGTTGATTTATTAGATTTAATGGAAAAATTAAAGGACTACAATATATCTTCCATCTTACTTGAAGGAGGAAGAACTCTTAATGCAGAAATGCTAAAAAATAATTTAGTAGATAAATTTTATATTTTCATGGCTCCAATTTTACTTGGTTCAAAGGGCATACCTGCCATTGGCGATTTAGAAATTGATGCACTAAAGGATGCCATAAAAATAAAGGACATGAAGTGCGAAAAATTATTTGATGACATACTTGTTACTGGAAGGTGTGATTGAAATTTTTACGGGAATAATAGAAGAAGTTGGAAGACTGGCTGACATAAAAAAAGAAAAGGACCTCTACACTCTTAAAGTAATTTGCAAAAAAGTTTTGGAAGGGACAAAAAAGGGCGACTCCATTGCAACAAATGGCGTATGTTTAACTGTTACAGAGCTAGGCGATGACTATTACAAAGCTGAAGTCATGGTTGAAACAATAAATTCAACTAACTTTAAAAATTTAAGCAGAGGTCAAGCCTTAAACTTAGAGTGTGCTCTTAGTCCTACAAAAAAACTTGACGGGCACATAGTTCAAGGTCATGTTGATGGAGTTGGCGAAATCATAAATATTTTAAAAAGAGGTCACGAAATTGTCTACAGAATAAAATTTGACTCAGATAATTTTAAATATATTGCCGAGAAGGGCTCTATCGCCCTTGACGGCATCAGCCTTACTGTATCAAAAGTTGCTGAAAATTATTTTGAAGTCTCAATTATTCCAACTACAATAGCTGATACAAATCTTAAAAGTAAAAAGGTTGGAGAAAAAATAAATATTGAGACAGATATTATTGGTCGCTATGTCTACAATTTTGTAAATGCAAAAAAAGATAGCAATATAACAAAAAACTTTTTATTAGAAAATGGATTTTAAATAAATTTTAAATAGAAATTCGAGAGGAGAAGACATGAAAGTAAATACAATAGAAGAAGTTGTTGAAGCCTTAAAAAAAAGCGAAATTATAATAGTAACAGATGAACCTGATAGAGAAAATGAAGGCGATATGATCCAAGCTGCAGAATTTGCCACTGGCGAAAGTTTAAATACAATGGCATCTCTTGCCAAGGGACTTATTTGTATGCCAATGTCAAGGTCCTACGCAGAAAAACTTGATTTAAATCAAATGGTTGCCGACAACACTGACAATCACGAAACTGCTTTTACAGTTTCTGTTGACCATGTTGACACAACTACAGGAATTTCTGCTTGGGAAAGAGCCTTAACTGCAAATAAACTTGCAGAAGATGATGCAAAACCAGAAGACTTTAGAAGGCCTGGTCATATGTTCCCTCTTGTTGCAAAAAAAGATGGAATTTTTGTAAGACGAGGACACACTGAAGCAACAGTTGATTTATTAAAAATTGCTGGACTTAAAGAAGTTGGACTTTGCTGCGAAATTATGCAAGATGACGGTCACATGATGCGTGGCGAAGATTTATTTAAGCTTGCAAAAAAATTAGACATGAAAATAACTACAACTGAAGAACTTCTAATTTATAGAAAGAGACATGAAAAAATTGTAGAAAAAGTTGCAGAGGCAAAACTCCCAACAAAGTTTGGCGACTTTAGAGCTCATGCTTACATTGACAAAGTTACTGGCGAACACCACATTGCTCTTGTTAAAGGAGAAATTGGAGACGGCATGGATGTCCTTACAAGAGTTCACTCTGAATGTCTAACTGGCGACTGCTTTGGCTCATCAAGATGCGACTGTGGCAATCAACTTCACCTTGCCATGAAAAAAATTGATGAGGAAGGCAGAGGAATTTTGCTTTACATGCGTCAAGAAGGTCGTGGAATTGGTCTTGTAAATAAAATTCGCGCCTATGCCCTACAAGACCAGGGCATGGATACAGTTGAAGCAAATTTAGCTCTAGGTTTTCCAGAAGATGCCAGAGATTATTCAACTGGTGCACAAATTTTACAAGATTTAGGAGTAAAAGAATTAAGACTTCTAACAAATAACCCTGATAAAGTTTATTCTTTACAAGAATTTGGCATGATAATAAAAGAAAGAGTGCCAATTGAAATTCACTCAACTAAACACGACGAATTTTATTTGAGGACAAAGGCAGAAAAGATGAATCACATCTTATCTGAATTTAGTAAATAATTTTAAAATATTTAAAGGAAATAATAAAAAATAATTAAAAAATAAATGGAGGAAATATGAAAATTTACAGCGCAAATTTAAAATCTGAAGGAAAAAAATACGCCATAGTTTTGGCAAGATTTAACGAGTTTATAGTTTCAAAACTCTTAGATGGTTGTATAGATGGACTAAAGAGACATGGCGTAGAAGATGACGAAATTGAAGTAATTTGGGTGCCAGGGTCTTTTGAAATTCCCCTAGCAGCAAAATCTCTTGCCTTGACAAAAAGATATGACGCAGTAATTGCCCTTGGTGCAGTTATTCGTGGCGCAACTACTCACTACGAACTTGTATCAGCAGAAGTTGCCAAGGGAATTGCATCTTCATCTCTTGAAACTGGCGTGCCAATAATTTTCGGTGTAATTACAACAGAAAATATTGAACAAGCAATTGAAAGAGCAGGCACAAAGGCTGGCAACAAGGGCTTTGATGCTGCAACTGCTGCAATTGAAATGGCAAATTTACTAGGCGATATTCGTGGCTAAGCTTAATAAAGAAAATTTGAAGTACAAAAATGATGAGCTTAAAGATGTAAAGTCCATAATTTTTGACTTTGACGGCACCCTTCACAATACTCTGAAAATTTATTATCCCGCCTTTTCATCTGGCGTAGAGTTTTTGCGAGAACATGGCTTTGCTAAGGATTTTGAATTAAATGAAAGAAATGTGTCAAAATTTTTAGGCGAAAAACCAAATTTTGCCTACGACCTAATTGCAAAGGGAGCAGATGACTCTTTAAAAAGAGAAGTTATGGCTCTTGTTGGCAAAAAAATGGATGAGAATATAAAAAATGGTCTTGGAGAACTTTATGATGACAGCAAAAAAGTTCTTGAAGAGCTTTCAGAGGATTATGACCTTTATATTCTATCCAACTGCCGAGAATCTTATCTGGACACTGCTCTTGATGTCTATGGCATAAAAAAATATTTCAAAAAATATTTTGCCGCAGAAACTTATGACTTCATTCCAAAAGATGAAATAATAAAAAAAGAAAGGAAAAATATAAAAGAAGAAATTATCTTTGTTGGCGATAGGCACCATGACATGGAGGCAGCAAGAAAAAATAATATTAAGAGCATTTTTTGCACTTACGGCTTTGGAAGTTATGAAGAAGGAAAAGATGCAAGTTACAAAATAACTTCTATTGGAGAAATTTTAAAGCTCTTGTAATATAGAATTTAAAATAAAAATTTTTAATCGCTTAAAAAATTTAGAACAAATTTATAAAAAATAAAACCCTAACATAAAAGGAGGACTCAGTGTCCTCCAATTTTTTTATCTTTATTTAGCTTTATGCTTCTTCTCTCTTCTTTCTACTTTCATCCCAAAGTTCATTTGCCTTTTTATTCCAAGCCATTGCATAAGGTGTCGTCTTAACTTGCAAGTCTTCTGCACTTTCAGGAGCAATCATATCGGTGTTTCTCGCACCAGAATCATTTACAATTTTAGTAAGTCTTCCTGGGTTTTCCAACATTGGACATGGCTTTAACAAGTTTTTATTAAAAGGTTGATTGTCATGGAAACCCATAAATAGTGGACTTGTTAAACATTCCTTAATAGTTTTTTCTCTAATATTTGAATCAGAATAGTGAATGAACACGCAAGGTTCCATATCACCAAGAGAATTTATGTGGAAATAATTTTTACCACCAGCAATGCAACCATTTATAAATTCGCCGTCATTTTGAAAATCAATTGTAAAAATATTTTGAGGGTATTCAGCAGATCTTATCTCCCTAACCTTGTGGTAAACGTGCTCTCTTTCTTCTGGAGAAAGAAGTAGGCTTACATCTGCATCCTTTCCAACTGGCATGTAGTGGAAGAACCAAGCAAGCTTGCATCCATGGTCTACTAGCATTTTTATGAAATCATCGTCAGTTACATATTTATAATTTTGACTTGTGTAGCAAATAGAAGCTCCGTATAAAAGTTTGTGCTCTTTCATTAAATCCATTGCCTTCATAACCTTTTGGAAAACTCCGTCGCCTCTTCTAAGGTCTGTGGATTCTTCTGTACCTTCAATACTAAGGGCAAAGGAAATATTTCCAGCTTCAACAACTTCTTCGCAAAATTCATCGTCGATTAAAGTTCCATTAGTAAAGACATGGAAGGCAGAGTCATTAAATTCCTTTGCAAGTCTAATGACATCATCCTTTCTAACAAGTGGTTCTCCACCAGTTAAAATGAAGAAATAAGTTCCAAGTTCATTGCCTTGTCTGACAATGCTTGCCATTTCATCGTAAGTTAAATTATTTTTGTGGCCATATTCGGCAGCCCAGCAGCCAGTGCACTTTAAGTTGCAGGCAGAAGTTGGGTCAAATAAAATTACCCAAGGAATGTTACAATTATATTCCTTTTGCAATTTGTTTCTAAGAGCATTTCCCTTATAGGCAGCGTTGTAGCCAATAGTTTTGACAGAAGTCTTGACAATATTTTCGTCGATTCCATTAACAATGTCAGTACCAAAGGATACCCACTTAGAGTTAGGGTCGTTAAGCTCATTTCTAACTCTCTCTAAGCCATTTTTCGCAGTGTTAACTTCACTTGATTCAGGCATCAAATATTCATCGAAGACATCAACTATCTCCATCATTCCCTTTTGAGGGTCCTTCTTTAATCTCTTGTAGGCTAGATTTACAGCCGTTTCGAAAACTTTTTCTTTTGTTTTGTCTTTAATTGCAGTATTCATCTAAAAACCTCCCCTATATTTATAAAGTGATAAATTTTAATTATTAAAATATTTGATAACATTTTATTTGAACATTGTTCATTTTTTCTTTGTCTATATTTTACTACATTTTTTCTAAATTTTAAAGGCTTTTTTATAAATAATTTAAAATTTAAATATGTTCATTAAAATAATTGTAAATTGTTAGAAAATAATGTCTTGTTTTAAAATGGATTTAAGTGAATTTTTTATTTGTTATAAAGAATAAATTAAAAATTTTAAAAAATAAAAAAGCACCTAAATTAATAGGTGCTAAGTGATAAATTATATGAATTTTAATTTGCTTAGTATTGAAATTTTGACTAAGGGATACTGCTTTGTAGGTCTATCCAATAAATTTATTATTTATATTAGTGATTTCAAGAGAACTTACGGCTCCCTCTTGGTAGTCATTTATGCTTTTATTTGCCTGGCTGAATATAAAAATATTGATAAAGAAGAGGGCTGCCAATAAAAAGTAAAGTGGAAGCTTTAACTTTCCTAATTCTTTCTTTAAATAAAAATATAATAGAGCCAGTGAAGGAATTATTAATAGATTTAAAGCATAGAGAAAGTTGTAGTCATAAATTGAGTAGTCTCTTAAATAGCCATTTAAGTAAAAATTAAAGGCAATTAGCAAAAGCAAAAGTCCATAGGCTGATGATAAGACGATTTTATTTGTTTTAATTTTATTCATATTTCCTCCCATATTTAACTTTTAATATCAAAATATTTTAAGGCTTCTTTGCCTTAATTATATAAGTAATAAGAATTTTGTCAACTAACTTTTGTGCAAAATTTAAGTCAAGCTATTATCTTATCCTTACATCAAAAATTTTTTAAAAGGAATCAATGATTCCAAGATCCATGGCCTTTTTCATAAGTTCTTGGTAGTTGTTGATGTAGAGCTTTTGATAGATTCGATTTAACATAACTGCAAGAGACCTCTCGGAGATAAAAAGCTCCTTGGCAACCTGACTTCTCTTTAAGCCTGAGCAATAGAGCTTTACTATTTCTATTTCCTTTTCTGTCAAATTTTCTATAATTTCTTTTTCCTTAAAAAATTTTTTATCATGAAGGTAGACTTCTCTTAATTTATTCCTAAGGCTTTCCATGTCCTCTTCCTTGGAGATGAAGGCATAGGCCCCAAGGCTTTTTGCTCTTTCGCCATAAAAAAATAAATCATAGCCAGATAAAATCACTATTTTTATATTTTTATCTTTATTTAAAATTTTTTCTGCCAAGTCTAAGCCGTTTAAGGATTCTTCAAATCCCCTTAAGTTTATGTCCACAAGCAAAATATCATAGGATCTTAAAAAGTTTATGTCTTCTAAATTTTTCAAATCCTCTAATAAATCAATTTCAAAAAAATCATCTTTTTCCAAAAGTTCCTTTAATGAACTTGCCATCATCTTATGATCTTCTATTAATAAAATTTTCATTTACAATCTCCTCTTGAATTGGCAGCTTGATAATAAATTCCACATAGGTTTGGTCTTTTGAATCTTTTTCTATCTTATTTTTAAGTATTAAGTCTCCCCCGTAAATTTTTAAGGTCTCCTCCATAAAACTGATGCCAGAGTGATTTTTCCTATTAAAATCTTCATCAAGGAAATCCTCAAAGTTTTTAATAGTCAAAAATATTATTCCATCCTCAATTTCCAGCCTTAATTCAGAAAAATATCCCTGGGAATGTTTGTAAAAATTGGTTACCATCTCATGAATAAAATTATAAATTACCTTGTCATAGGGACTGGTCAGAAAAATATTTTTGTCGCAGTAAAATTCAAGGAGTTTGTCATCTTGATACATTTCCTTTAAAGAATTTATGAGCTCTCTATAAATTTCGTAGTGACTTATTCCCTCTCTAAAAGCTGGCTCTATTAAATTTATTTTTAGCCTAATCTTTTTAATGAGGCTCTTGTGAGTTTCTAGGGACTTGCTCATATTTTTTTCATCTTCTAAAAACTTCTTCGACAAAATTATATCTTGCAAAATGTCATCGTGGAGAAAGCTCAGGCTTCTTCTCTCAAAATTTTCTGACAAATTTTTTGCCAATTTATTATTGTATAAAAATTTTTCATAGGCTGACTTATTATTTGTTATCTTCCTAAATTTCATTATCAGCTTAATATTTGCCATATTTAAGGAAAAAATCATGGCAAAGAGCAAGGATAACCTATAATTTTTGACAAAGCTTTCAAAAAATAGTGTAAAAATAAAAATAAATATAAAGTTTATAGGATTCCTATAAAAATCAAAAATTATTTTTTTCAAATTTTTGTCCATGGAAACTATAAAGATTAAAATTGAAAGTTCCGCCACAAATAAAATTATAAATTCCCTAAGGTAAACATAAGTAAAGACCTTTAAGAAGTTCATTAATATAAATAAAAATAAGTAAATAAGGCTTATAAGCCAGACATTTGAAAGCAACTTATGGCTGTATTTTTTTATTTCTTTTCTATATGTAAGAACAAGAATAAGAGGAAAAACTGCAATAAAAAGCCTAGAAAATTTTACTATGCCCATGTAAAAAGTACTGTTTAAATAATTAGAAATAAAGGTCAATAAAAAAATAATAAGGGCAAAATAATTAAAATACTTCCACTTAAGCTCCTTAACCCTGCTTAAAAATATATAAAAATTATAAAAAATTAAAAGATAAATAAAGGACAGGCTGACTTCAGAAGTATATTTAAAATTTATTTTGTATCTATAGAGAAAAATATAGTCCAGCAAAATCCATAGAGAAAATAAAACCTCTAGAGAGCTGTGGTCCAGGAAAACTTTTCTGTCATCAGCTAATAAAAAAGTTAAAAGAGAAATGTTATTTAAAAGGCTTAGGGAAAATAAAAAATACATTCCACTAAAATCTCTAAGCTTATAAATTTTTGCAGAATAAAATAATATGTAAAGCCCTATAAAAACATAGGCTGTTAAAATGCTTGCCCTCAAAATTTTTTTGTCCCTAGTCATATTTCCCTCCCTCTCCAATTTTACTTAAGCCTGATTTTATTATATATTATTTTTAAATTTAAAAGGTCCTAAATTAATAGAACCTTTTGTTAATTTAATTATTTTAAAAAAGTATATCCATCTTTTTTTACTCTTCCAAAATATTCACCATAATAAATATTTTTGTCCATTTTAACTGAGTCTGGATTGAATTTTAAGTCTCCCCTGTATCTTACCAAGCCCTTATTTGTCGTGTAAGTTATGTATTCAGGAAAGCTGTAGGCATCGTATCTCCTCTTTACACTTGTAACTTCCATTTCACTTTTAAAGCCGTTAAATAAAAATAATAGGACTAAAAGAAGTAGACCTCCTAAAATTATCTTTGAACTTTTACTTTTTAATTTAGAAATCATAGTAACCTCCCAAATAATTTTATCTTTACCTTCATTATATTATTTCAAATTATTTTGTCAGTTAACTTTTGTGCAAATTTATTTGAAGCTAAAGGCTTCTGGTCTTATTGTGCCCCTGTATTCTGCGTAATACTTTTCAGAGTTGGGATCTTTTTTTATTTTATTTCCATTTAATTTTAAATCAACCCTATATTGAATCAAACCCTTTTTATCTTTATAGCTAATATTTTCTGGGAAAATTCTTCCATAGCCACTTTTAACTTTTGTTATAGACTCCTCTCTTGGCAGTCCAAAAAATAAAAATAAAGTTAAGGTGGATAAAATTAAAATTGAAAGAAAAATATTTTTTATTTTTGCCTTTGTCATGTCATCACCTTATAAAAAAAGAGAAGGCTCTTGCCTTCCCTTAATCTCTTTAAAATTAATATTTGTAAAATCCTTCGCCTGTTTTTCTTCCAAGAAGTCCAGCTCTAACCATTTTCTTAAGAAGTGGATGAGGTCTGTATTTAGGGTCGCCAAATTCAGTGTAAAGAACTTCCATAATTGCAAGAACTACATCAAGTCCTACTAAGTCTCCAAGAGCTAGAGGTCCCATTGGGTGGTTGGCACCAAGTTTCATTGCTGTGTCAATATCTTCTACTGATGCAATGCCTTCAGCGTAAATTCCAATTGCTTCGTTGATCATAGGAATTAAAATTCTATTTACTACGAAACCAGGAGCTTCATCAACTTCTACTGGAGTTTTGCCAATTTCTTTTGAAAGTTCGATAATCATATCTTTAACTTTTGGATCAGTTTTCTTTCCTGAAATAACTTCAACTAGTTTCATGGCTGGAACTGGGTTAAAGAAGTGCATTCCAATTACTTTTTCAGGTCTTTTTGTAGCTGCTCCAATGTCAGTTATTGAAAGAGATGAAGTATTTGATGCAAGAACTGTTTTTTCTTCACAAGTTTCGCAAAGTTCTGTGAAAATTGCTTTTTTAATCTTAGGGTTTTCTGTTGCTGCTTCTATAATAAGATCGCAATCTGCTACATCTTTGATGTCAGCTGATGTTGACAAGTTAGAAAGAGCTGTTTCCATTTCTTCCTTAGTCATTCTTTCCTTAGCAACATTTTTTTCATAACCTTTTTTGATTTTTTCCATAGCTTTTTCAAGAGCTTCTGGTGCTATATCTCTTACAATTACCTTGTGATATGGTGCAAGTACTTGAGCAATTCCTGCTCCCATAGTACCTGATCCTACTACTGCTATTTTCATTTTATTCACCTTATTTTCCTTTAAATTCAGTTTTTCCCTTATTTAAAAATGCCTTCATACCTTCTTTTTGGTCATTTGTTGCAAAACATAGGCCAAAGTGAGTTTTTTCGATTTGCATTGCTGTATCTATATCTGTTTGTGAGCCATTTATTATTGATGCTTTAGAATATTCTACTGCCTTTGGTGCATTTTTTGAAATCATTTTTGCCATTTCAACTGCCTTGTCAATTAATTCTTCTGGTTCATAAACATGGTTTACGAGACCTATTTCCAAAGCTTTGTCCGCACCTATCATTTCTGTAGTATAGATTAATTCCTTTGCATAGCCAGGTCCAATTGTCCTAGAAAGTCTTTGAGTTCCACCAAAGCCTGGTGTAATTCCAAGACCTACTTCTGGTTGACCAAATTTTGCCTTTGTAGATGCAATTCTAATGTCACAAGCAATGGAAATTTCGCATCCACCACCAAGAGCAAATCCATTTACTGCTGCAATTACTGGCACTCTACACTTTTCAATTTCCATGAAAGTGTCCATGCCAAGTTTTGCAAAATCATAGGCTTCACTGGCAGAAAAGTTTGCCATTTCGCCAATATCAGCACCTGCTACAAAGGATTTACCTGCACCAGTTACAATAATACATCTAACATCATCTTCTATATGTGAGAAGAATCTGTGAAGTTCCTTTAACATTTCAGAGTTAAGAGCGTTTAGACTCTTTTCTCTATTAAGTGTCAAAAGAAGAATTCCATCACCTTTTTTTTCAACAATTAAAAATTTGTAATCCATATTAGTCCCTTCCGACGATAAGAGCAGTTCCCATACCTCCGCCGATGCAAAGTGTTGCTAAACCTTTCTTAGCGTCTCTCTTTTGCATTTCAAATAAAAGTGTAGTTAAAATTCTAGCTCCACTTGCTCCAATAGGATGACCAATTGCAATTGCTCCACCATTTACGTTAACTTTGTTGATGTCAAATTTCATAACTTGGTTAACTGCACAAGCTTGAGCTGCGAAAGCTTCATTTGCTTCAATTAAGTCAAGGTCATCAGCTGTAAGTCCTGCAATTTCAAGAGCTTTAGTAGATGATGGAATAGGTCCTGTACCCATAATCTTAGGGTCAACGCCTGCTGTTGCATAAGAAATAATATATGCAAGAGGAGTAACTCCAAGTTCTTTCGCCTTAGATTCTTTCATTAGTACAAGCATAGCTGCACCGTCATTGATTCCAGATGCGTTACCTGCAGTAACTGTACCACCATCTTTTTTGAAAGCTGGTTTAAGTTTTGCAAGTCCTTCCATAGTTACACCATCTCTAATGTGTTCATCTGTATCTACAACTGTTACATTGCCTTTTCTATCTTTAACTTCAACAGGAACGATTTCGTCTTTGAATCTTCCTTCTTTTCTTGCTCTTTCTGCATTATTTTGAGATCTTGTAGCAAGTTCATCTTGCATTTCTCTTGTAATTCCATATTTTTCAGCTACATTTTCAGCTGTAATACCCATGTGATAATCATTGAAAGCATCCCATAGACCGTCTTTAATCATTGTGTCAACAACTTTTTTGTCGCCCATTCTTGCTCCCCATCTTTCATTAGTAAGAGCATAAGGTGCCATTGACATTGATTCTGTACCACCAGCAAGTACGATTTCTGCATCTCCTGCTTTAATAACTTGAGCTGCTAAGCTAACTGCACGAAGACCTGAACCACATACTACGTTAATAGTAACTGCTGGAGTGTCTATATCTAAACCTGCTCCAAGAACAACTTGTCTTGCAACATTTTGTCCTTGAGCTGCTTGAAGAACATTACCAATGTAAGCTTCATCGACCATATCAGCTTTTACATTTGCTCTTTTAAGAGCTTCTTTTACTGCTACTACTCCAAGTTCTACTGCTGGAACAGTTTTAAATTGACCTCCAAAATCACCTACAGCTGTTCTTGCAGCTGATGCTATAACAATTCTATCTTCCATTTTTTCCTCCTTTTTACTCTCTAGGTGGCAATACTGTAGCCACACCATCTAAAACAATTTCTCCCTTTTGATTTGTACAAGTTGTTTTGAGTTTTAAAATTTTGTCTTTAATTATCTCAATTGCTTCAACTTTAGCTGTAATTGTGTCTCCAATATAAACAGGTTTAGTAAACTTCATTTCTTGACCCATGTAAATTGTACCAGGTCCAGGAAGTTTCATGCCAAGAACTGCTGATACAAGGCCTGCTGTAAGCATACCATGTGCAATCCTAGTCTTAAAAGATCCCTTGCCAGCTTCAACTTCGTTGATATGGGCAGGATTTAAGTCGCCGGTGATGCCAGCGTAAAGATATACATCTGTCTCAGAAATTGTCTTTGTAAATTCGGCAGTGTCGCCAATTTTAATTTCTTTTATAGTTTTTCCCACGATATCTACCTCCTCAAACTTCTTTTAAAGTTATACCCATAATTTAGTCAGATAAATTATTATCCTAAAATTAATTCATCTTCTCTAAAATATCAACGATCTTCTTTGCTGCATGACCATCTCCATAGGGGTTGACAGCCTTTGCCATTTCTTCGTATAAGTTTTTATCATCTAATAAACTAATTATACTGTCATAGACATCTTGTGAATTTGTGCCCACAAGTTTAGCTGTCTTTGCCTCTACGCCTTCCCTTCTCTCAGTCTCATTCCTAAGAACAAGGACTGGTTTACCTAGAGCTGGCGCCTCCTCTTGCACTCCTCCAGAATCTGTCACGACAAACTTTACTCTTGCCATGAGATTTGAAAAAGGCAAATAAGATAGAGGCTCAATGAGATGAACTCTGTCTAAATCAGAAAAATACTTTTTCGCAGTATTCCTGACAATTGGATTTAAGTGAATTGGAAAGACAATTTCAATATTTTCTCTTTCCAAGACTACTTGTCTTATGGCAGAAAAAATATTTTCCATTGGTTCTCCCCAATTTTCTCTCCTATGTGCAGTTAAGAGTACTACATCTTTATTATAATCTAAATTGTTCAAAATTTCATCGTCAAATAGGAAATCTTCTTTAACTGAATACTTTAGTGCATCAATAACAGTATTTCCAGTTATAAAAATATTTTTATCATCATAACCTTCCCTCAAAAGATTTTGTCTATTGGACTCTGTTGGGGCGAAATGATAATTGGAAAGGACTCCCGTTAGTTTTCTATTTGCCTCTTCGGGATAGGGCGAATACAAGTTGCCTGACCTGAGACCTGCCTCTACATGACCTATCTTTATTTTCTTATAGAAGGCTGCAAGTGCTGCTGCAAAGACTGTTGTCGTATCTCCCTGCACCAAAAGTATATCTGGCTTTAATTCATCTAAAATATCTTCAAGCCCCAAAAGTGTCTTTGTAGTTACATCTGTAAGGGACTGACCTTTTTTAAAAATATTTAAGTCATAATCTGGCTCTATATCAAAAATTTCCAGAACTTGGTCTAACATCTCCCTGTGCTGACCTGTGACACAAGTGTAGGACTCAAGATCTTTTCTCTTTTCTACTTCTTTTATAATTGGTGCCATCTTTATGCCTTCAGGTCTTGTACCAAATACAAATAATACCTTCAATTTATTCCTCCTTATTTTTTAGCATACCTGCAGCTACTCCCGTAAAGACTATTATTAAGATAACTCCTATGGAAATAATAAGTCCTATGGATGAGTGGAACTTTGAAATTACATTTGCAAGTATGCCAAAGATTGCAGAAATGGAGTACAAAATCACAACTGTCTGTCTTTGATTTAGACCCATCTTTAAAAGTCTGTGGTGAAGATGTCCCTTGTCTGCTTCAACTATGGACTTGCCTGATAATTTACGTCTAAGCATTGCAAAGGCTGTGTCAAATACTGGCACGCCTAAAATTACAACGGGCACGAAAATCATAAGTATTGCCGCTTGTTTAAGAAAGCCTGAAATACTTATATAGGAAAGCATAAAGCCAAGATATAGGGCTCCAGTGTCTCCCATAAATATTTTTGCAGGGTTAAAGTTAAAGGGCAAAAATCCAAGGCAGGCTCCTGCCACAAGGGCGCAAACTAGGCTCACTTCATGTCTTCCCATTTGATAAGTTATAAAAAACATTGAAATTGCACATATCATAGAGACACCTGAGGCAAGACCATCAAGTCCGTCTATTAAATTTATTGTATTAGTAATGCCGCAGACCCAAAAAATTGTAACTGGTATGGAAAGCATATTTAAAATAAAAAGTGCATCCTGTGAGTCAAAGGGATTTGTGAAAAATTCTATTTTCATTCCACCACATATAAGCACTATGGCTGCAAGAATTTGAAAGCCAAATTTCAACTTTGGACTTAGGTCGTACTTGTCGTCATAAAGTCCAGAAAGTGCAATTATAAGAGAACTTATAATAGCCATAATAAGTGCCTTATCTATTTTCAAAAATACAAGCATTAAAATAGTCACACTTATTACCATGGCAATGCCACCACCTACGGGAATTGGCTTATTGTGAACTCTTCTCCCATCCTTTGGCACATCTATAAATCCCATTTTTTTGGCAAGCTTTATGACAAAGGGCATTTGCACAAAGGTCAAAATAAAAGCTGCAAAAAAAGGAACTAAAAAATTATACATATTAACCTCTTACTTCGTTCCAAATAATCTGTCTCCTGCATCTCCAAGTCCAGGAACTATATATCCGTCTTCGTTTAGCTTTTCATCAAGGGCAGCAATGTAAATTTCTACATCTGGATGAGCTTCCTCAACTGCCTTTAAGCCTTCTGGTGCAGCCAAAAGATTTATTGACTTAATATTTTTTGCACCATTTCTCTTTAATTCGTCAATGGCTTCTATAAGTGAGCCACCTGTTGCAAGCATTGGATCTACTATAATCATTTGTCTTGATGCAACATCTTTAGGTAATTTTGAATAATAAGTAACTGGCTTTAAAGTTTCAGGGTCTCTGTACATGCCTATGTGACCAACTCTTGCTGCTGGAATAATTGTTAGAAGTCCTTCCACCATGCCAAGACCTGCTCTTAAAATAGGAACAATGCCAATTTTTTTGCCAGAGATTCTCTTTCCCACAGTCTTTGCTATAGGAGTTTCGATTTCAATGTCTTCTGTTTCAAGATCTCTTGTGACTTCGTAGCCCATTAAAGTTGAAATTTCATTTACAAGTTGTCTAAATTCCATGGAGCTAGTTTCTTTTTTCCTGAGAATTGTCATTTTGTGATCAATAAGCGGATGTTTTATTATTGTATATCCCATTTTATTCCTCCTCGATTTTATTTACTCTATTTATGTGTCTTCCACCTTCAAATTTTTCATCTAAAAAGGCTTCTACTATTTCTATTGCCATATCATGACCAATTAGTCTTGCTCCCATAGCAAGAACATTGGCGTCGTTGTGGCGTCTTGCAAGCCTTGCAGAATAGGGCTCAGAGCAAAGTGCAGCTCTTATTCCCTTAACTTTATTTGCAGAAATTGAAATCCCAATTCCTGAGCCACAGATGACTATTCCAAAGTCCATCTTATTGTCTATGACTTCGTGACCAACTGCATGACCATAGTCTGGATAGTCAACGCGATTATCGTCAAAGGGTCCCATGTCCTTAACTTCAATATTTTTTTCTTCTAAGTACTTTATTAGGTCTTGTTTTAAATAAAATCCTGCGTGGTCAGAACCAATTGCTATTTTCATTTTTCCTCCTAAATTCTCATGACAACTTTTCCGCTACAAGCCTTGAGAAGCCTATTCATAATGCTTAGACCTATTCCCCTAAGTTCAAAACCCTCTGCGAAAATAATGTCTACATTTTCATCATCACATCTTCTCAGTGCGTCAAAGAGATTTGCCGCAACTTCTTCAAGATGATCTCTACTTCCCAAGTTAATTAAGAGTTTTATGTCTAAATTTTTGTATTCGTCATAAGTTTCATCTGTTGCAAGGACTGCAACTTTTTTGTCCTTATTTTCTTCTATATTTTTTTTGATTTCGTTGACGACTTTATCTAGTCTTCCACCAAAGCAAATTGCCTCTGCCTTTGGAGCATAGTGCCTGTATTTTTGTCCTGGAGATTTTGGGATTTCTCCACTTTTTGCGTCAATTGTGGCATTGTCAATTCTTATATTTTCATCAATTTCCCTTAAATCTTCTAGGGTAATCTTTCCAGGTCTTAAAATCATTGGCGGATCCACTGTCACATCTAGTACAGTTGACTCAATGCCTACTACAGAGTGACCACCGTCAACAATTATGTCTACCCTTCCATTTAAATCTTCTATTACATGTTCCACCTTAGTTGGAGATGGTCTTCCTGACAAGTTTGCAGAAGGTGCTGCCACTGGAAAATCCACTGCCTTTAAAATAGCATGGGCGATTTCATTGCTGGGCTCTCTTATAGCCACTGTTTCAAGTCCACCTGTAGCTTCATCTGGAATAAGTTCAGATCTCTTAAAAATAATAGTGAGAGGTCCTGGCCAAAACTTTTCCATACATTTTTTTGCCACTTCAGGAATTTCTGCAACTAAAGGGTCTAGCTGAGAATTTTCTGCTATGTGAAGTATTAATGGATTGTCGCTAGGTCTGCCCTTGGCTTCGTATATTTTTTTGCAGGCTCTCTTGTTAAGTCCATTGCCACCAAGTCCATAAACTGTTTCTGTGGGAAGGACAACAAGGCCTCCTTCTCTTAAAGTGTCGCTGATTTTTTTGAGATAAATTTTATCCTTTGCATTTCCTTTAAATTTTATAATTTCAGTTTTCAAAAAAACACCTCTATTCTTTACATTATACCAAGAACAGAAGTGTTTTTTAATACTTAATCCTTATTTAATTCATTGTGAGGGATAATTTTTCCACTTTTAATGCTTTCTTTGAACTCTTTCATTATTTTTTCATAAATTTCGTCATTTTGTAAAATTACTATGCCAACTTCAACTATGGCTGCAATGACTTTTTTCATTTGACTAAAGGCATAGTCTGTCATAGTTGCATCTCTTAGCTCTACTGTGTGTCCACTTACGCCTTCATCTGCAATTTTAAAGTAGCCATGAAGAGTTGGAATTTCGTGAGAAATATTTCCCGCATCAGTTGAGCCTTTGTTTAACTCCTCATCTCTTATCTCTTCATCGAGATATTTTTCCATTTTTTCTTTTAACACTTCGTTAAAGGCAAGGTTCCTTACAGTGTTGTCATTTCCCTTTTCATATTCAGAAATTTTTACCCTACAACCTGTGGCAAGACCTGCTCCCCTTGCACAATTTTCTAATTTTTCTAAAATTTCTAAGAGATCTTTTTTCTCTGGACTTCTTGCGTAAAATCTTGAATCAGTGTAATCGGGAATAATATTTGCCGCCTTGCCGCCATCCTTTATTATGCCGTGGATTCTTGCCCCATCCTTAGTCTCTTGTCTAAGGGCGTTTAGAGCAGAAAATAAAACTATTTGCGCATCGAGGGCGTTAATCCCCTTTTCCGGTGCATCTGCTGCGTGAGAAGTCTTGCCAAAAAATTCAAATCTTCTCGTGGCAAGGGCAAGGGAATTTGGCGTAAGGGCATTATAAGAGGCTGGGTGCATTTCAATAGCAACATCCACATCATCTAGTTCATTAGAATTTGCAATTTCAATTTTAGTGCCGCCAACTTCTTCTGCTGCTGTCCCAAAAACTATTACTCGTCCCCCAAGATCATCTATTAACTTGGAAAGGACTATGCCTGCACCAGTTGCCGTTGCTCCTAAAATATTGTGACCGCATCCATGACCAATGCCTGGCAGTGCATCGTATTCTGACAAGTAAGAAATTGTCCTTCCCTCTTTCTTTGAATCGTAAACTGCCTTAAAGGAAGTTTCGCAATCCATGTAGGGACATTCAACTTCAAATCCATGCTTTTTTAATAAGTCCATGTGAGCCTTGGAAGATTTGTATTCTTCAAAGCCTAGCTCTGGATTTTCGTATATAAATTTTCTAAGGTCGTCTAGGTCCCCAGAAATCTCTTCAACTATTTTTAATATATCCATAATTCACCTACTCATTTATCCTGAAATACTCGTACTTCTTGTAATCTTCGTAAGCTTCCTTAGCCTCGCCCTTGACTTCATTTCTTGGATAAGTGTTGACTCCGTCAAAGACAAAATTCCTTGAAATAATTGGAAGTTTTTTCCTCATTTCTGAATTGTAAATAAAGAAATTGTCTACTTTATTGTAGTTTAGCATGTCAAGGACCATTGAAGGAAGATAGTTGGCAGAAACTGCATTGCCATCTTGGATTTCAACATTTTCTCTATTTAAAAATGCCCTTCCACTTTCATTGGCAAGAATTACATAAGGAGTTGAGTAAAATTCAATTTCCTTTGCCAAGTCGTCGTGAGACAATTTTATACCAATTTCATCAAAGGCACTGGGTTCATTTCCAAGACCAGGAAGGTGGTCGCCGTAAAATACCATAATTGTCGGCTCTTCTAAGGACATAATCATGTCATAGACTTCGCCCAGCATTATGTCCATGTCCTTTACTCCCAAAAAGTAAGAGCCAAAATTATTTGCAGCCTCCTCTGAGAGAGTTACCTTGCACTGATAAGGAAGATTTTTCCCATACTTGTCGTAAAAATATGGGCCATGGTTTTGAATGTCTAAGCCGTAGGAAAAAATTGGCTCATCTGAGTTTTCTAGGGCTTGTAAAAATCTACTTCTAAAAATTTCTGAAAATTGTCTTTCAGAAACATAGCCGCCCTTCATTTCAGGCTGGTCAATATTTTCTAAGAAAAAATTATCTTGAAAACCCAGTTTTGGATAGACGTCTTGCCTTCCATAGAACCAAGCAAAACCTGGATGAAAGGCCATGGTCTTGTAGCCAATTGTGTTAAAGAGTCTTGGCAAAGATGACACATCCCTTTTTATTGCATTAAAGGCAAAACTTTCATCAGGCGCGCAGTCTATAGTTAAGGCTCCTGTTAAGACATCAAACTCAGTGTCTCCCGTTCCCCCACCAAAGGATGGCGTTACAATTCTTCCATGCATGATGGAATTTTTTTGTAATTTTTTAAAATTTTCATTTGGATCATTGCCAGGTGCAAAAGAAAAATGCTCATCTTGAGATAAGTCTGTAAAGGCCTCTCCCATTATCCAAATAACGTTAGGTCTAGGATTATATTTTATTACAGAAATATCTTCTCCATGGTCAACTCTTTCGCGTTTTTCCATTTCCTTCTTGTCGTAGCCTTCTGGTGGTCTTACAAAGGATTTTTTTAAGTTAAATAAAAAAGTGTAGTTAAATCCCTTGGAATTAAAGTGGTCTATTAGGTTAAATACATTTCCATTAAGAGGAAGGCTGTTATAAATTTTGTCCTTTGAGTAAACAAAATTAAATAAAAGTACTGAGGAAATAATAATAGAAAGAATTCCCATTAGCCTGTCCCTTACTCTTAACTTTTCGCTCTTAAAAAATCTTGAAAGAAAAATTAAAATAAAAAGACTCACTATAAAAATTATTATAGAAGTAGAGTCTGGCTTGTAAGAGTTCTGGGACATTTTAAGTGCCTCAAAGGATAGGGCAAGGTCTGAAATTCTAAAGGGTGCATTCCTATAAATTACCTTAGTCCTGTGGACTGTAAAAAATATTAAATAAAATAAGGAGTTCAGTATAAGGGCAAATCTTCTCCTTCCAAAAATTCCCTGAAATAAAATTCCCGTAAGAAAAATTGGAATAAAATTTAAAAGTAAAACTAGGGGACTTCTCGTAATTTTTTCTATAAAAGATGCATCACTTGGTGCCAAAAGCAGCATAGCAAAAGTTAAAATTATTGCAAATAAAATTTGACTGACAAAATCTATAAAATTAAAGCCTCGCGACTCCAAATTTTTTTCTCTATTAAACAAAATATCACCTTCTAGTAGACAATTATATAATATTTTGTAAATTTTTGGAAAATTTTTTGTAAATTCAGGAGCCCTTTTTAAAATTAGGCAAAAATAAAAAGCCCCTAAGGACTTTTTATAAATTTTATTTTATTGGCAAGGTATTTTTTATTGTCTCAACGGACTTATTCCACTTTTCTCTTTCTTCTTCATCTAAAACTAAGTCATAATGGTCAAGAATACCATCTCTCCCAACAAGAGCTGGATGACCAATGTAGCATCCGTCCTTTTCTGAATAAGATGAAACTGGCAAAATTGTCTTTGAATCTTGGAAAATTGCTTCAATTACTAGGACAGTTGAGTTTGCAATGCCGTAGGATGTGTAGCCCTTAGCCTTTATTGTTTCAAAGGCCCTAATCTTTGTCTCTTCTTCGATTTTTTGGCATTCTTCCCTGTCCAAAATTTCATAAATTGGTTTTGTTGCTATGGAAACTTGTGACCAGGCAACGAATTGGCTGTTGCCATGTTCTGCAATTACATAGCCGTCAACAGAGTTTGGATCCATGTTTAATTTTCTTGCAAGGGCATTTTTCATCCTTGCTGAATCTAAAATTGTTCCCGTTCCAATGACTCTCTCCTTGGGAAGTCCAGTGAGCTTTTGCAAATAATCTGCTATTACATCGCAAGGGTTTGTAATGCTTACTATGATGCCCTTAAACTTGGATTCTTTAATTTTTTTGCCCCACTCTTCAGCGCAAGTCTTTGTGTATTTAAACTCCAACATCCTGTCATTATTTTTTTGCAAAATTGTAATGTCTCCTGGAGCAAAGACAATTATGTCTGACTCATCTAAATTTTTTAGTTCTCCCGCAAAAATATTTATGTGTCCATTTCTATTTACATAGCCATCAGATAAGTCGCTTACCTCTGCTTCAGCAAGTCCTTCCTTCTTGTCAAATAAAAAAAGCCTGTCGCAAAGAGATCTTTCAACAATTGTGTGGGCTACAGTTGCACCAACATTTCCTAAACCTATTATAGATATTGTTCTCATTTTATCCTCCATTTTTTCTATAAATAATATTAACACTTTTTTGTGGGATTATAAATTTTTTTCTCACATCAAATTTTTTAACTTTCCTTTTATAAATTCATTAGATATTTATAAAGTAAAAAAGACTGCCGAAGCAGCCTTAGTTTCTCTTTTCAGAGTGAAGATTGGTATAATTTTATTATTAATCTTAGGAGTTATGGGGTGTCCCAAAATCATTTGTTAAATGACAATTTCTATCATTAACTGCCCTTATTATATTATAGAATTTTTTATTTGTAAAGGGTTTTTGATAAAATGTATCAAATTTATATTATCGAATTATTTTTAAAAATCGCAATAATTAAAATAAGGTAAAGTTACACATGATAGTGTTCCTTTACCTTTGATTTTAAATTTAAAATCCATTTTCAAATTCTTGTCTAAATCTGTTAAAAAGATCTTGTTGTTCTTCTTGTCTCTTTTGATATTCCCTAGCTCTTGCTTCTTCTTGAGCCTTGATATCCTTTTGGGCTTCCTTGTCCTTTTCTATTGAATAATCAGAAAACTTGACTTCAGTCTTTGATTCTTTTCCTTTTCTTACATAGGATACTTCTGCGCTGTCCCCTTCTTGATATTTATAAAGAATTGACTTAAGAGCGTTGTTGTCAGTCACTTCGTCCTTGCCAATTTTTGTTATAATATCTCCTGCAACAAGACCTGCTTCTGCTGCAGGTGATTCTTCATAAACCTTGTAGACAAAAATACCTTTATCTACATCAGTTTTTCCATTAAATACTTGTGTTGCCACATTTAGATTCATTGTAAGCATCCCCATGGAAATTTCCTTGTAGCTTCCTGTTTCAATTACTTGCTTTACAATTGGCTTTATAAAATTAATTGGAATGGAAAAACCAAGTCCCTCTGCAGATTGAACCTTTACAGTGTTGATGCCTATTACTTCCCCTTCAGCATTTAAAAGTGGTCCGCCAGAATTTCCGCCGTTAATTGATGCGTCAGTTTGGATAAGTCCGGTCATGTATCCGCCGCCACTTACTGCGCCAACATACCTATCTAGTCCAGATATAATTCCTTGAGTTACAGTTTGTGAAAATTGTAGTGAAATTGGATTTCCAATTGCAATTGCTGCGTCACCTATGGAAAGTGCATCGGAGTCTCCAAGACTTGCCACATTTAATTTTTCCTTTGTATTTATTTTTACAATGGCAAGATCAACATTTTCGTCTGCCCAAATAGTTTTGCCCTCTAAGTCCTTTTCGTTGTTAAGTCTAACTGTTACATCTTCCACGACCTTGTTGTTTAATTTTACAACGTGGGCATTGGTAAGGATGTAGCCCTTTGGATCCACTATTACGCCAGATCCAACGCCTTGGACTTCTACTTGACCAAAGAAGGATTGTTGCACTCCCTTAGTTGTAATTCCAACAACTGATGACATTGATTTTTTTGCAACAGCAGAAGCAACGCTCATATTGTCCTTGGCAGAAATTGTTATATTAGAATTGTCTTCATTGGAAGTTCTTGAACTCTCTTGTGGCATCAATTTATAAGTTGTGATTGCTGAACCAATTATTCCGCCAATTAGTGAAAAGACTAGGGCAATTACTACAATAATTTTTCCCCCGCCAGAATTTTTATTTTCTCGTCTATTATTATCCATAATTTTCCTCCTAACAATTTTGTTATATTTATATTAGTGTGATTATGTGAAAAATTGATGATTTTATTATCAAAGCTTTTTGAAATATTTAATATTTTTTGAAAAATTTAGGAGAAATTTTTATTTTATAACTTCCTCTTAAAAAAGAGACCCTCTCGAGCCTCTTAATCTTATTCTCCAAAGGCAGGTATTACTGCACCTTCGAATTTTTCTTCTCCTTTAAGTTTATAAAATATAAAAACTCATCAACTCTCTTTTCAATATCACTTTTGCTTACTCCCGATATTTCAAGAGGGTAGACAATATTTTCTGCAACAGTCTTTTGCATAAAGAGATTAAAATATTGAAAGATCATTCCAATATCTTTTCTCGCTACCCTGAGTTCCTTCTCACTTAAATTAATAATGGACTATCCATCAATTGTAATATCTCCGCTTGTTGGCTCTTCTAGTCTATTGATACACCTGACAAGAGTAGATTTACCAGCCTCAGATAAACCGATGACTCCAAAAATTTCCCCTCTATTAACTTTGAAAGAAAGGTCATTTAAAGCCATGAAGGTTCCATCCTCACTTTTAAATTCTTTAACCAAGTTTTTTACTTCAAACATTTTTCCTCCACAAATATAATCATAACCACCGGCTAAGCCGG
>NZ_KV804688.1:0-7956 GCF_001811425.1 Peptoniphilus sp. HMSC062D09
GTCAAATACCTTTGTTTCTTTTAAGTTCAGTGCATCTTCAATCAGCTTATAGGCATTTACCCTTGAGGTGCCGTAGGTCATCTCTGCAAGGTCATTTCCTCTGTCCCTGCTCTTTCCTTCTACATTCCATTCACTTGTCAGATTTGAAAATTTAACCTTAATATCCCATTTGGCATATCCCGGAGTTTTCAGCGTTTCAAAGATGAATTTTTCAATATCCTTATTCGGTATCCAAGTAGCTCCGAGTCTTACATTGATTTCACTTGCTTCAAGCTCCTTTGGAAGAACTTTTGTAAGCTCTGCCTTTTGATATTCCAAACGGTTCATCTCATAGCTTATCAGCTCTTTTTCTTTGCCATCTTCCGCATAGCCAAGATGAGATAACTCTCCTTCGGTTTGTCTTAACTTTCCAAGGTAACTGTCTACTATGGCAATTTTGTCCCTGATATTTCCGCTTAGATACTCATCCTTTGTTACATAGCCGTACTTATATGAATTACTGCCGTTTGCACAGGCAAAAGGTAGATCTCCATCTTCAAGGTTAAAAGATAATGGTCTATAAAAGTTTTGTTCTTCTCTGATGTTTAGATAGATTTCTCCTCTAAGTTCTTCTATCAAAGTCGGTCTGTCTTTATCTGTAAGGCTTCCCATATACTCAAAATCCACATATCCTTTTTCAGATACCGATAAAACAAGAGCTTCAAGGGAAGTGTCTACATGGTCGATAACCTTCGCCTTTGTGATTGTTCGCTTGGAGAAAATATCTCCCTTTGCTTTGAAGTTTTCTTCTTCGTCAAGGATTTCAATGGAAGAAACAAGCGGGAAGTTGCTATCCTCTTTTAAGGCTCTGGTATTAGAAAGGTTATTGACATATCCATGCTTCTTAGAAAAGCTGTCATAAATTTCATTTAGTTTTTCCTGAGCTTTCTTTACTTCATCATCTGAAAAATCTTCTTTCTGTTTGGAAATAACATCCTTTAAGGCTGCATTTAACTCAAGATAGTCCTTAATCTTTTCCTTGTTTTTATCCGTTACTTCTTTCTTTACAAACAGGGAATTTTCTCTGTAATAAACTTCATCATCAATAATGGTATATGAAAAGTTTTTAACATCATCTGTGGCAGGAATTGAGGTAATTTCATCATCAAGTAGCTCTATTTCTTCATACTTTGCACCTTTAGAGATTTCTTCGCTTGCTTTTGTCAGTAGCTCCTTTAAGTCTGTATTTTCTTTTGGTAGACAAGCTATTGTATTCCCAAATCTTCCGGATATTTCTTCCATAGAACCAAGCACCTGTTCAGGATGATCAACAAAGTATTTGTTATATAAAAACCCGTTTTCATCTTCAGCAAGATGAATCCAGTTCTCATCCCTTTCTCTGATACTGTCCCTTTTCTTTAGGAAGATAATATCTGAGGTTACTTCTGTTCCTGCTATGCCCTTAAAGGTATCGTTCGGAAGTCTTATCGCTCCTAAAAACTCTGCTCTTGCTGCAAGGTAGCGTCTTACACTTTCGTCCTTTTTATCCATCGTTCCGCTTGATGTAATAAAGGCGATAATACCGCCGTTTCTTACTTTATCAATGGACTTGGCAAAGAAATAATCATGGATAAGGAAGTTATTTTTGTTGTACTCCCTGTCATTTACCTTATATTCTCCAAAGGGTACATTGCCGATAATCGCATCAAAGAAGTTATTTGAGAAAGAAGTTTCTTCAAGCCCCTTAATCTGTATATCACTTTCAGGATATAACAGCTTTCCAATTCGACCGCTTACAGAGTCAAGCTCTACACCATAAAACTTAGATTTATTCATTTCATCAGGGATATTGCCTATAAAGTTCCCTATTCCCATACTTGGCTCTAAAATGTTTCCCTGTTTAAATCCCATATCCGAAAGCGTCTTATACACTCCGTCAATCACTGTTTTCGGTGTGTAAAAACTCGTTAAAGTAGATTCTCTTGCAGCTTCATATTCTGCCTGAGATAAGTTCTCTTTTAGAAAGCTCCTCGCTTCTTTCCACTGTCCGCCTTTTTCTTCATCGAATACATCAGCAAGTCCTCCCCAGCCTACATACCTTGCTAAAACTTCCTGCGATGTACTGTCAAGCTCTCTTTGTCCGCTTTCAATGCGACTCAGCATAGAGATTGCTTCAAGGTTATTATTTAACCTTTCGCTTGGAGATAGTTTGTTAGGGAGTGTTTCTTCCGTAATTTTGAAGTTATGAGCTTCTGCTTTCTTTATTCCTACTTCTTCAGTAGTCTGCTCTGGATGTTTATATGTTTGATTTTGAAATACCCTCTCAAGGTCGCTTTCCAGACGATAAGGAATCACATCGGAGCCTGTTATCATACCGCCAAGATATTCTGTATTGTCCTTAACCGTTACCGTCTTTAGATTATTTCCCATATCATCAAAGCGTGTAATGGTATAGTCTTTATCCTTGTATCTGATTTCATCTCCAACGATAAAGTTTGGTCTTTCAAGGCTTACCTGCTTTAATAAGTCCTCATTATCATCAAATGTTACAATCGGTATTTGATGATTACCACTTCTTACCGGATCAAGCCATAAGTCATTTCTTCCTGTGATTTCATTTTTAGAAATCTCCCTTATAGTATATTCTTCATGGTTGAAATAGACGGTATTACCCTCTTTAACTGCAAAATCGTCTAAACGGTTTCCCTCTTTTTCATTGAGTTCTACTTCTTCTCTATCCTTTAGGTAATCAAATAAGGTAGCTTGAACTGTGTCAGCCCTTCTAACTTCTTCTGCTTCTTCAGATGCTTCAAGTTCCGCTTTATTTTCAAAACTAAGTTCTCCGTTAAAGACGGATTGAAGCTCCTGCTCATCCATCTGCTTCTTAAGTTCTGTATCTTTCAGCTCTCTAAAGGTCTTTGGAAAATCTTCTAAAATAAGCCTTTGTGCGTTTAGTTCTTTCAGCTCCTCAAGATTAAAATATCCCCATTCCGGCTCAATCCCAAGCACAAGTCCAAAGGCATCACCGCTTTCCCTGTCATACTCCGTCATATACCAAGTCCAATTTGAACGGAAAGGAATGATATATGCAGCATGAACCTCTTTATCCGCTAAAGCTACATCCTCCTGTGCGTAAAGCTCCGGCACTCTTTCAAGCATTTCATCTGTCATTAAGTTTTCAGGATCATCTTTGGAATAATATTGTGGTTCTTCAATCTCTGACTTGTTTTCTGTTTCCTTTTCTTCAAGATAAAGATTTTTAGAAAACAGCTCGTCGATATGCTTTGCAACACTTGTCCAAGTAAGAAACACATCATTACAATCATTTTTCTGTAATTTAAGTCCCTTTGCATCGTGCCATTCATCACTTCCCATTGCTCCGGAAACAGCATGGGAATGTCCTCCAATTCCATATTCGTCTTTTAGGAAATTCGCTTTTTCCTGAAGCGTATGATTTTCTTTAAAAAACTTGTTGATTCGTTCTTTTCCTCTATCAACGCCACTTCCTCTTGAAAGGCTTTCAAGGACTTCATCTTCTGTAATAAAGGACTTTACCTTCGGAAGTTCTGTCAGATTGGTACTGTATTCCTTTCGTGGCAGCTCAAGCTCCTGTAATCTCTGATAAAGGCTATCTACCTTGTGATAGTGAAACCTCAATACATCCCTATTTTCTTTGTATCCTTCTAAAAATCTGTCATATTCTCTGATTGTTTCTTTCAGATACTCAGGATTTTTTAATGCTTCAGATAATCTTTTTGTTTCTTCTGAAAAGCCCCCGCCTCTTTCAAAAAGTTCAAAATATCCTTGCTCTTTTCCTTCTTCACTTAAATCATGAGATAGATACCATAGAGATTCTGAAATCCGATCTCTTTCATAATCAAGAGCTTCAAAAAGCTCTACATTTGTAGCAAATTCCCCACTATTAAGAAGTTCATTTATCCTCATTGCAGCATCATTCCAGTTTAAGACCTGCGTATTATCTTCTCTTGCCGATGTTCCATAGGCTAAGTGAATGCCTTTATCCGAATACCAGGAAGATACTTCTCTTTCATCAATGTAAAACCCGTTTCCGCCTTTAAAGGTATCTTTGAGGTATTCTCCCAATTCTTCTACTGTTTTTTCTTTGGAAAACTCAGCAATAACAGGAAGTCTACCGCCATCGTGGTTTCCTCCGTTAATAAGGACGGTATCTATATCATTCTCAGTTAGCGGAATCGTAAGGCTTATCTGTCCATAGGAATTTTCGGGTAAAGAAAAAGAAGCCTTTTCAGCTTCTCTTATCTCTGCCTCAGTATTTTCTTTTAGATTTCCACTACTTCCTTGATGGTCATTTCTTTGAGAGCTGAAATCATCGCCCCATACTGCGGATTGTTCTCGTCCTCTATCTTCCAAGCTGCCATCAGTTTCGGTTTCTCTGTTCTCATAAATTCTATCGCCTGTTTCTGAATGTCCATCAGGTGTCCTGTCAACTTCTTCTCCTTGTATAGATCTACTAACATCTCGAAGTGGCTCTGCTCCTCGCTCTGTGAAAGAAACTCCAGCCTCATCACTGCGTAGGTCGGATTTGGATACTTCCTTATGAAGTCCGTCTCTTCCTCCAAGCTGTTTAGCGTATTCTCCTTGATTTTCTCTATTATCTCGTCTGTACTCTCCATTTCGGAGAACTCGCTCGTTTTCATTTCTTCCCTGATCATCTCGTCGAAGTACATATTCTTCTACCTCCTCTAATTCTTCTTTAATCTTATTATATCCCGCTTCTTTTCCTCTTAAAACTTCTTTTTGAAGCTCAAGTTCTTTGCTTTTTTGAATGGTCGCATCAATAATCTTTCCGCTAATATCCGATACGCTTTCACCAAGACTCATTAGAGATATGCTGTCAAGCCTTTGAAAATTCTCTCTTAAAAGCTCATAATCTATCGAATAATCTAACTTAAATCTTGACGCTACCGCATAGCTTACCGAGTCCCTTACAAACTTGGTAAAAGATATTCTATCCTCATCCGCTACTCTAAGTTCATTCATTAAGGTATCTATTTTTTCATCACCGTAGAGTCTGCTTAAAGAAAAGATGTTTTCAAGTGTGCTTTTACTTTCCTCATAGCCCTCGCTTTTAATCATTTCCTTTAACACATCTTGATGATTTTCTTTGTCAAACTTCCAAAGATTGACCTCGTTGACATCCCTGTTTTTTGAAACTGTCTGGCTTATATCAAAGATATAGTCCACTTTTTTGAATGTGCCATAGTCCTCTAAAATGGGGATCCCTTTCTGTCCTCGCATTACTGTTCGATTAAAACGTTCCCTCCAGTAGTCAAACTTGGCACAAGCTATTGCTTCAGGATTTTTATCATAGATACTTAATTGACTTCTAAAGTCATATCTTTGATTGTTTCCGACAACCTTTAAGAGCTTCAGATACTCTGCTTCACTATGAAGCACATCTTGTTTTATAAGCTCCAAAATGTTATGAAAATCATTTATTCGCATTTTTACCTCCTTCGTTTTTCCAAACAAAAAAAGGCGGTTAGATTTTACTCTAATCACCTTTTGGTTTTATGATCTTATTTATTCTATTTCAGCACTATCCATTTACCTGATTTGGTAGAGCCTTCTCTTTTAATAACTCCATGAGCTTTAAGATTTCTTATATGGTATCGCACTCCATCTGCTGTTATTTCTTTAATCTCATTTGCTATCTGTTCCGCAGTAATACTTGGATTGTCTTTCATAAGAAGCACTATCTGTTCTTGGATGCTGTTTTTTTCTTTGGTAGTTTCTTTGGTAGTTTCTTTGGTAGTGCTACCATTAAACTCTTTCAAAAATTCTTTATTCACACCCATAACTGCGTTGGTATAGTTATCTTCTTCATTATCCGGATAAAACTTAAGCTCAGGAGAACCATTTTCTAATAGTGCATCCTTTGCACGCCTTATACCCGAACCGTAAGACTCTATCAAATTAAGTGAAAAGAACATATCTTTAAGTTCTTTGTTAAGATACTGCCTTCGATCAAAAGTTCTATCCCTGTTAAGAGCCTCAATGGTTACAGGAGGGAGCGGTCTATTATGATTCACAAAAGAAATTCTGTCCTTGTAAATGTATATCCCAACATATTCAGGCGTATCGTATTCCTTATGCAAAATGGCATTTGTAGCAAGTTCCTCAAATGCTGTAAGAGGATAGTTATAGACAATCTTATGCTCGATTTTATCCGCTTCCCTTATGGTATATGAAGCCATAATATTATCTTCAAAATATTTGCTGACTTGCTTTGCCTGTATCCAAACCGGACCATCAAATTTCTTTGATTCCATTTTATCAGTTCCATCAATTTCTCTTATGATTTCAACATGGGCATTTGGAATAAATTTATTTGGTGTATCTGCAAACATCAGGACAGCAAAATTTTTAGCTCTATAACCGCCATACTCACTTTCACTGACAAGCCCCATACTCTTTGCCATATCCAGCTTAGACATTTCTCTAATATCTTTTTTTGCTCCTGTTTGAAGCAAATATTCTTTCATATATTCATAGCTTAAATCATCTATGGTAGCTGTATCGTTCAAGTTTGAGCTAAAAGAAAAGTTTGCAAACTTCTTCAAAAGTTCAAATTCTTCGGTTGGATTTGGAAGCCTTGAATCTCTACCGACTCTAATATATCTTCCTGCCTTTAATCGAATATCTTTATCTTTTTCTGCCCTTTCACTTGTTTGAAACGGACCGTTACTACCACTTTCTACCGCAACTACGATATAGTATTCATCATCAATTTGATCCATAATAATGTGATAGTTGATTTTAGGATGAATATTGGCAAGGAGCGATTTAAGTTCATTTTCTATTCCCTCTAATTTTGCTTCCTTTATCCCTTCAATCGGTCTTTTAGGAATTGCTTTTTCTCCCGTTTCTTTATCATCGACTTCTTCAATACCAACAAACAACAAGCCTATCTCATTGTTCATATAGTTATTGGCAAAGGCACAAGCAGTTTTTAGAATTTTATCTTTAAAATTTGCCGACTTTTTATATTCGATAAAACTGCTTTCTATGTTTTGATTTTCAAGAATGTTATGAGCCATTCTTTTTATATCTAAAAGCTGCATAATACCTCCTCTTTTCAAAAATTTTATCTATACATTATACCATTTCCAGAGGATTTTCTCCACTCTGAAAGCAGCAGGCACTTACTTGCGATATTTCAAAACCGCCTCCTGTATCTCGCTTTCAATATCTTTCAGGAATTTTTCTTTGGAAGATTTCCCTTTGGCAATATCCGCTAATTCCATTTCCCACTTTGCAGTTGTTTTCGCTGACTTAAAGGTATCGGATACTATTGTTACAAGGCTGATCCCTTTATGTGTTGCAATCAAATTTTTCTTATCTCTTTCTACAAATCCCTTAAAGATTAGATTTTCAATAATTCCTGCCCTTGTTGCAGGTGTTCCAAGTCCCTTTCTTTCCACTTCTACACCTTTTTCTAAGGCTTCATTTCCTGCAATCTCCATAGACTTTAGAAGCGTATCTTCAGTGAAGTGTTTCGGTGGTTGAGTAAATTTTTCTTTAATCTCTTTATTTTCAATGCTTAAAACATCACCAATGCTCACATGAGGAAGCTCTATGAACTCATTCTTCTTGGACTTGTATTCTTTGAGGTATTTGCTAAAGCCCTCGTCTCTAATTACCCTTCCTGAACTTGTAAATTCAAATCCGTCAAATTCAGCTACAATCTTCGTTGTGTTTTCCACTAATGGATAACCTACACTTGCGTGAAGCTTATTAGAAATAAGCCTATATACCTTCGCTTCACTATCAGGGATACTCGATAAATCTTCACTTAACGAGCTTACTGTCGGAATAATAGCGTGATGATCCGTAACATTTTTTGAGTTAAATACCGTCTTGATACGCTCTGTATCAAAATCATTTTTTCCTAAAATGTTATTGACCGTACTTACAATCATATCTTCCGTTAAG
>NZ_KV804689.1:0-2586 GCF_001811425.1 Peptoniphilus sp. HMSC062D09
GAACCATAACAACTTAAAAACTAATCAAAATTTCTTAAAAAACAATTAAACTGGAAATAAACAGAAATGTTTATTAACAAAGGTCAAGTTAAAAAGAGCACTAGGAGAATGCCTAGGCACCAAGAGGCGAAGAAGGACGCGATAAGCTGCGAAAAGCTACGGTAAGGAGCAAATATCTAATGACCCGTAGATGTCCGAATGGGGAAACCCACCTCGAAGAGGTATCCTATAGCCAATCCATAACTATAGGAAGCGAACCAGGTGAACTGAAACATCTAAGTAACCTGAGGAAAAGAAAGAAAACTCGATTCCCCAAGTAGCGGCGAGCGAACAGGGAAGAGCCCGAAGTGTAAAAAGAGAAAATAGCCAGCCGAATCCTCTGGGAAGAAGAACCAAAGAAGGTAAGAGTCCTGTAGGCGAAAGCGAAAATATCCGACACAAAAGAGTACCACGGAACACGAGAAATTCAGTGGGAACATGGGGGGACCACCCCCTAAGGCTAAATACTACTTGGTGACCGATAGCGAACAAGTACCGTGAGGGAAAGGTGAAAAGAACCCCGAGAGGGGAGTGAAAAAGAATCTGAAACCTAGTGTTTACAAGCAGCGAAAGTGGCATAAGCCACGATCGTGTACTTTTTGTAGAACGGGCCAGCGAGTTACGATTATTAGCAAGGTTAAACATTAAAGATGTGGAGCCGCAGCGAAAGCGAGTCTAAAAAGGGCAGAAGTTAATAGTCGTAGACCCGAAACCGTGTGATCTATCCATGGGCAGAGTGAAGTTGAAGTAAAATTCAATGGAGGCTCGAACCGGGTAGCGTTTAAAAGCTATCGGATGACCTGTGGATAGGGGTGAAAAGCCAAACGAACACGGAGATAGCTGGTTCTCCTCGAAATAGCTTTAGGGCTAGCCTCTAGTGTAAATGTGAAAAGGGGGTAGAGCACTGAATGGTCGCGGGGCATGCATATGTTACCAAGACCTATCAAACTCCGAATACCATATCACACACTAGGGAGTCAGACTATGTGGGATGAGCTTCATAGTCGAAAGGGAAAGAGCCCAGACCATCAGCTAAGGTCCCAAAATTATAGTTAAGTGGGAAAGGATGTGGAGTTACTGAGACAACTAGGATGTTGGCTTAGAAGCAGCCACTCATTCAAAGAGTGCGTAATAGCTCACTAGTCAAGTGACTCTGCGCCGAAGATAACCGGGGCTAAACTATATACCGAAGCTATGGAACGAATAACGTTGGTAGAGGAGCAATGTATGGAGGAAGAAGCAGAAGCCGTAAGGCACTGTGGACACCATACAAGAGAGAATGCTGGCATGAGTAGCGAGAGGTGAGTGAGAATCTCACCCGTCGAAAACCCAAGGATTCCTGAGCAAGGCTCGTCCACTCAGGGTAAGTCGGGACCTAAGGCGAGGCTGAAAAGCGTAGTCGATGGACAACAGGTGGAAATTCCTGTACCGATACAATCGCAATAAAGGAAGTGGGGACGCAGGAGGAAAGTAAGAGCGCCCAGTTGGTGAGGCGTGCAAGCGCAAAGTCTGGAAAGTAGGCAAATCCGCTTTCCATTAAGGATGAAGCGTGATGCGGATCGAAAACAAGTAGAGAAGCTTACAGACCCACACTGCCAAGAAAAGCCACTACAAGAGAAGTATCGCCCGTACCGTAAACCGACACAGGTAGGTGAGGAGAGAATCCTAAGACGAGCGGAAAAACCTTTGTTAAGGAACTCGGCAAAATGACCCCGTAACTTCGGGAGAAGGGGAGCCCCTGTAAAAGGGGGCCGCAGTGAAAAGGCCCAAGCGACTGTTTACCAAAAACACAAGTTTCTGCAAAGTCGAAAGACGAAGTATAGGAGCTGACACCTGCCCGGTGCTGGAAGGTTAAGGGAAAAAGTTAGCGCAAGCGAAGCTTAGAACTGAAGCCCCAGTAAACGGCGGCCGTAACTATAACGGTCCTAAGGTAGCGAAATTCCTTGTCGGGTAAGTTCCGACCCGCACGAAAGGTGTAACGATTTGGGCACTGTCTCAACAAAGGATCCGGTGAAATTGTAGTAGCGGTAAAGATGCCGCTTACCCACGACAGGACGGAAAGACCCCGTGGAGCTTTACTGTAGGCTGAGATTGAATTTTGGGATTAAATGTACAGAATAGGTGGGAGGCTAAGAAATAGGTACGCCAGTATCTATGGAGCCACCGTTGGGATACCACTCTTTTAATGCTAGAATTCTAACCTACCCCCATGAATCTGGGGAAGGGACACTCTCAGTTGGACAGTTTGACTGGGGCGGTCGCCTCCGAAAGAGTAACGGAGGCGCTCAAAGGTTCCCTCAGCACGGATGGAAATCGTGCGAAGAGTGCAAAGGCAGAAGGGAGCTTAACTGCGAGACCAACAAGTCGAGCAGATGCGAAAGCAGGACTTAGTGATCCGGTGGTACCGAGTGGAAGGGCCATCGCTCAACGGATAAAAGCTACCCCGGGGATAACAGGCTTATCTCCCCCAAGAGTCCACATCGACGGGGAGGTTTGGCACCTCGATGTCGGCTCGTCTCATCCTGGGGCTGAAGTAGGTCCCAAGGG
>NZ_KV804690.1:0-13839 GCF_001811425.1 Peptoniphilus sp. HMSC062D09
TTTCTAAAATCCCTAATTCAATGAGCCTTGCGGGGTTCTTTTTTGTATATTTTATAAATACATAATAGTTTTACCTTAATGGCAATTTTTGATATAATAAACTTTATATGAAGTGGTGATTAAATGGAAAGATGGTTTATAAAAAATAAGAGTGACCCAGGAATTGAATACAAAAAACTGGGCATTAATAATGTTATATATAAAATTTTACTTAATAGAGAAGTTAATAGCGAAGAGGAAATAAAAAGTTTTTTGAAACCTGAGCTTTCAAATTTAAATTCACCAATACTTTTGAAGGACATGGTAAAGGCTTCGAATTTAATTTTAAGTCATCTTGCTAAAAAAAATAATATTAGAATTATTGGAGACTATGATGTGGACGGCGTAACTTCTACTTATATTTTGTATTCAGGTTTATTTAGAATTGGCGCCAATGTATCCTATGATATTCCTCATAGAGTGGAAGATGGCTACGGTATAAATAATAATTTAATTGATAGGGCATTTGATGCTGGTGTAAATCTAATTATTACTTGCGACAACGGAATTGCTGCAAGAGATGCAGTCCTTTATGCAAAGTCCAAGGGAATAGATATTATTATAACTGACCACCACGAGGTTCCTAAGATAATAGAAGCTGACAAAGAAATAGAATTAATACCTCATGCCAATGCTGTTATTGATCCAAAACAAAGTTCTTGTTCTTATCCCTTTGAAGACATTTGTGGTGCTGTAGTTGCCTTTAAGCTTATTGAATATTTATTTTTAATTAAGGGCGTAGATAAGGATGAGTTCTACGAAAACTTTTTGCCCTTTGCGGCTATTGCCACTGTCTGCGATGTAATGCCACTTAAAAATGAAAATAGGATTATAGTATCACAAGGCTTAAAATATTTAAGAGAGACTAAACACCTTGGACTTAACGCACTTATTGAGGCATCAGACATAAAGAAAAGTGAAATTGATGTATATCATCTTGGATTTATCATTGGACCAACAATAAACTCCAGTGGCAGGCTTGAATCAGCAAAGTATGCTCTAGAATTGTTGTTAGAAAAAGATTATAGCCTGGCTCTTGATAAGGCTAAAGAGCTAAGAGAGCTTAACTATGAAAGGCAAAAGCTGACACAAGATGCTTTTAATATAATAGACGAAAAAGTTAATCGTGAAAATCTTTTAGTAAATCATAATGTTTTGATAATTTATGAGGAAGGACTTAATGAATCTATTCTTGGCATTGTAGCTGGTAAAATAAAAGAAAAATATTATAGACCAACTGTTGTATTAAGTGATTCAAAGGACTTAATCAAGGGCTCAGGAAGAAGCATTGAAGAATACAATATGTTTAAGGAATTTTCCAAGTCAAAAAATTATTTAGATGCCTTTGGCGGACATAAAATGGCTTGTGGACTTTCACTGCCCCTTGAAAATTTAGATGATTTCATAAAAGATGTGAATGAAAAAGAAAATTTGACAGAAGAAGACTTAATTAGAAAAATTTATATAGATGGAAATTTAGAACTAAAGTACATTAGCATGAATTTAGTTAAGGAACTTGAAAATCTAGCGCCCTTTGGCAATGGAAATTCTGCTCCAAAATTTGGTGCTAAAAATTTAAAAATAAATACATTAAATATCTTGGGAAAAAATAAGAACTTTTTAAAAATGAATCTTTCTCAAGGTAAGGTAAGTTACACAGCAACTTTATTTGAAGATTCTGATATATTTTTAAATAATCTTGCAAAATCTTATGGAAGGGAAGAAGTAATGGCTCTACTTCAAGGTAGGCCATCAAATATTTTTATAGATATAATTTTTAATTTGGAACTTAATAAATTTAATGGAAATGTATCCATCCAATTAAAGATAAAATCCTATAGAATTTCAGGTGAAAAGAATGTTAATAGATGAATTAATTGAAAAAGTAAAATCATATAACGAAAATGCCGATTTTGATATGATAAATCGTGCCTATAAATTTGCTGAAGAGCATCACAAGGGACAAAAGAGAAATTCTGGAGAAGATTATATAATCCATCCCTTAAATGTAAGTTTAATCCTTGCTGAAATGAATATGGATACTGCCACTATTGTCGCTGGATTACTTCACGATGTAGTAGAAGATACTGATGTCACTCTAGAAGATATAAAAAATTTATTTGGTCAAGAAATTGCAGACTTAGTTGACGGAGTTACTAAGTTAAAAAAATTAAATTATAAAAATAAAGAAGAAAAGCAAGCTGAAAATATTAGAAAAATGGTTCTTGCCATGGCAAAGGACATTAGAGTAATAATAGTTAAACTTGCCGATAGACTTCACAACATGAGAACTCTTGAGTACATGACTGATGCTAAAAAAATTGAAAAGGCAACAGAAACTGTTGAAATCTACGCCCCAATTGCCGATAGACTTGGTATGAGTAGGGTTAAGTGGGAGCTTGAAGACTTATCTCTTAGATATCTTGATGAAGAAGGCTATTATGAACTCGTGGAAATGGTAAATAAGAGAAGAAATGAAAGAGAAGACCTCATCAATCATATTATAGCTGAGCTTGAAGAAAACTTGGAGAAAGTTGGAATTGAATGTGAAATTAAGGGAAGACCAAAGAATTTTTATTCAATTTATAAAAAAATGAAGAAAAAGGGCAAGGTCTTTGATGAAATTTACGATTTATCCGCTGTAAGAATTTTAACTCATTCTGTTAAGGATTGTTACGGTGCACTTGGTGTAGTTCACACACTTTTTAAACCTATTCCAGGTAGATTTAAAGATTATATTGCTATGCCTAAGCCTAATAAGTACCAATCTCTTCACACAACTGTAATCGACAACAATGGAGAGACTTTTGAAGTTCAAATTAGAACTTATGAAATGCATCAAACTGCTGAATATGGTATTGCCGCTCACTGGAAATACAAGGCTGGCGTTACAAAGGAAACTGCCTTTGATGAAAATTTAACTTGGTTAAGACAACTTTTGGAATGGCAAAAAGACTTAAATGATCCTGGCGACTTTATGGATACCTTAAAGATTGACTTCTTTGCCGACGAGGTTTTTGTCTTTACACCAAGGGGAGATGTTATAAACTTACCAGAAGGATCAACTCCAATTGACTTCGCCTATAGAATTCACTCTCAAGTTGGTAATACTTGTGTAGGAGCAAAGGTAAATGGTAGAATTGTTCCTCTAAATTACACTCTTCAAAGTGGAAATATTGTTGATGTAATAACTAACCCAAATACAAGTCCATCTCTTGATTGGCTAAAAATCGTAAAAAGCCCTCAGGCCCGCAAGAAAATCTCTCAATATTTTAAGGTTAAGGACAAAGAAAAAAATATTGAAAGAGGAAAAGATGCCATTGAAAAAGAAGTAAAAAAACTTGGTTATCAAGTTCCTAAAATTTTACGCGATGATTGGCTAGAGGAAGTTAAGAATAAGCTAAATATGCAGACACTAGATGAAATGTATGCTGCTGTTGGCTTTGGAACTATTACAACAACACAGGTTACTGCAAAATTATCTGATATTTATAATAAACATTATAAAAAAGATGAAAAAGATGTTGAAGAAATTGTTCAATCAAGAAAGAGATACAATAATCAAGGCATTGAAGTAAAGGGTGTGGATGGAGTAAATGTAAGAATTGCTAAATGCTGTACTCCAGTGCCAGGGGACGACATAGTAGGATATATTACAATTGGCAGAGGTATATCTGTTCACAGAAAAGACTGCAAAAATATGCAAGACAATGTTGATCCTTCAAGACTTGTTGAAGTTAAATGGCAAAGCAGCTATGAAACAAGTTACAGTGCCTCTATTGAAATCAGGGCCTTTGATAAGCCAAATGTTATTAGCGACATTGCTAATAGAGTAAATGATTCTAAGTTAAGTATTTCTTATTTAAATGCAAAAGTAGTAAAAAATGGAGATGCTGTAATTGATATTACAGTTGAAATTACTGATAGTGAAGAACTTGAAAGATTAATGGAAAAATTAAAGAGAATCAATAATGTTCTCGAGGTATATAGAGTAAAGGCGTGATAAAATGCGAGCAGTTGTTCAAAGAGTAAAGAGATCTAGCGTATCTGTTGATGGAAAAATTGTTTCAAAAATAGATAGGGGATTAATGGTGCTCCTTGGAGTTGAAGTTAATGATGATGAAAGTGATTTAGACTACATCCTAAAAAAAGTTACTAAGCTTAGAATTTTTGACGACGAAGATGGAGTCATGAATAAATCTCTTCTTGACTACGGATTAGAAGTCCTTGTTGTCAGTCAATTTACTCTTTATGGAGATGCTAGAAAGGGCAACAGACCTTCCTATATTCGTTCTGCTAAATTTGATCAAGGAATTCTTTTATATGAGAAGTTTATTGAAGAACTTGAAAAACTTAATGTAAAAGTTTCTCACGGAGAATATGGCGCTGACATGGATGTAGAACTTATTAATGACGGACCTGTTACAATTTTATTGGATTCAAGTAAGGAATTTTAGGTGAATTATGCAATATAAAATTATGAAATTAGTAGTTGGAGAATTGCAAGAAAATTGTTTTATTCTCTTTGACGAAAATAAAGATGCTTTTGTTGTGGATCCAGGTGGATCAAGTGAAAATATAATTGAGGCAATTGAAAAAAATAAATTAAATATAAAATATATTCTCTTAACCCATGGTCACTTTGACCATGTTGGTGCAGTGGCTGCTTTAAAGAAAAAGTTTAAGGCTCCTGTATATCTTCACAAAAATGACAAAGAATTTTTGGAGAATCCAAAAGAAGTAAGGGAATCAGCCTTTGGTCTACAAATTGAAGCTGCCAAGGTAGATGTTTTTGTAAAGGATGGAGACGAAATTCCTTTTTCTGATGATTATATAAAGGTAATTGCAAGTCCAGGACATACTATTGGTTCAGTTTGTTACCTTTTTAAAGATTATTTATTTGCAGGAGACACTTTATTTAATGGATCTATTGGAAGGACAGATTTTTCTGAATCAGACCATTCACTTATGATTGAGTCACTTAAGAGGTTAAAGGAACTCGATGATGATAATATTTATGTTTTATCAGGTCATGGCCCAGAGTCACAAATGAGCTACGAAAAGATGTCAAACCCTTATTTAAGAAGCTTATGATTGAAATTGAATGTGAAAATGAAGCTCTAAAAAAATCTATCTTTGAATTTTTTAGGATGAAAATGCCTAAGGATTATAAAGATTTAGATTTACATTTAAAGATAAAAGTTCTTGATGAATTTATTTTTCTTGAAATTGTTGGGGAGAATATAAATAAAACTGCAAAGCTTGATATAAAAAATGAAAAAGCTCACTTTGCAGTAAATAGATATTTATTTGATTTATTTTCAAAACATGAAGATTTTGATTGCAGCTTCGGAATTTTAACGGGAGTTAGACCCCTAAAACTTCTATCAAAAGTTTTTGAAAGTAAATCCTATGAAGAATCAAGAAAAATCTTATTTGATAAATATAGGATAAATAAAATTGAGGCAGATTTTTTATATAGAATTTATAAAAATCAAGAAAAGCTCCGCAGAAATTCAAACATAAATAATTACAATGTCTATGTGCATATTCCTTTCTGTCCAAGTAGATGCCTTTATTGCTCCTTTGATACAACAATTGGAAATAAGGCAAAAATGGATGCCTACACTAAAAATTTACTTGATGATATAAAATCTTATGAGTTAAATTTTTCAAAAAATCCAAATTCTATTTATATAGGCGGAGGAACGCCAACGGCAATAGGAAAAGAAAATTTAGAGAGAATTATTGATGCAGTTTTAGAAAAGTTTGGCAGTACAAGGGAATTTACTGTTGAATGCGGAAGGATAGATAGCCTTAGTGTGGAAATCCTAGAAATGTTAAAAGCTAGAGGAGTAAATCGAATTAGTTTAAATCCACAAAGCTTTAACGATGATGTTATTAGCAAATTAAATAGGGTAACAAATGAAAATTTTTCCTATTGGTTTGATAGGGCGAGAGAAATTGGTTTTGATATAATAAATATGGATCTAATAATGGGTCTTCCTGGTGAAAGTAAAGAAAGCATTTTAAAATCAATAAAAAAAGCTATTGATTTTTCGCCAGAAAATATTACCCTACACACCTTGGCACTAAAAAATGGCTCAAAACTTTTCGAAAATTTTTATTTTAACGAAGAAGATTATAGTGATCTCATTGAAGAATCAAAGAAACTAATGCTTTATTCAAACTATGAGCCCTATTACCTTTACAGGCAGAAAAAATCTGTAATAAGTTCAGAAAATATTGGCTATGCAAAAAAAGGCTGTTCATCAATTTATAATATTGTCATGATGGAAGAACTGGAAAATATCATTGGCTTTGGCCTTGGAGCAAGTACAAAAATTTTAGATTCACAGGGGAAATTTAAGAGAAATATTAATTCTAAAAATCTTGAAGATTTTATAAAGAGGAGATAATTTTGAAATTAAGTGAAATTTTAAAAAATATAAATATTATCCAAACAAACTTTAGCATTGATGAAAATAAAGAAATTAATAAAATCGCCTTCCACACTAAGGATGTAGTAGAAGGCGCTATTTTTGTTGCAATAAAAGGTTATGTAACTGATGGACATAAGTTTATAAAAAAAGCTAGTGAACTTGGAGCAGAGCTTGCTGTTGTGGAAGAATTTGTGGATGTGGACATAAAACAAATAAAAGTTCTTAATTCTAGAATTGCTCTTGCAGATATGGCAACAAATTTTTATAAAAACCCATCAAGGGAAATGAATGTAATTGGAATTACAGCTACAAATGGAAAGACAACTACTGCCTTTATGGTAGATTCGATATTAAAGGAAGATAAAAGGGAAACCGGCATGATAGGCACAGTCTTAACTAGATATAAGGATGTAAAGATTCCTTCAATACTTACTACACCAGAGTCTCTTACACTTCAATCATACTTAAGAGATATGACAGATAATAATGTTACTGATGTGACTATGGAAGTATCATCTTCAGCCCAAGAACTTTTTAGAGACAAGAATATTGACTTTGACATAGTTACTTTTAACAATCTTGGCAGAGAACACATTGACCAACATGGAAGTTTTGAAAAATATTTTCACTACAAATCAAGACTAATTAGACATGCAAAAAAAGATGCCCTTGTCATTTTAAGTGCTGATGATGAAATGATTTATTCATTAAAAGAAAAAACTCAGGCTAAGGTTTTGACTTTTTCCTTGGAAAATGACAAGGCAGACTTTGGGATTTCTGATTTGGATTTATCTACGGGCAAGGGAAAATTTATATTTAATATAAATAGAGATATAAAATTAAAAGACTTTACAATAAAAAAATCTAGCTTTAAAGTTGAACTTGGCTCTGTTGGTTATTCTTCAGTTATGAATTCTGTAGTTGCAATAATTGTTGCACTATGTATTAATATTGAAAAAGAAGTAATTACAAGGGCTTTAAAAAACTTTAAGGGTGTAGAGAGAAGATTTGAACTTATCTTTGATGAAGATTTTAAAATATTAGACGACCACTTTGCCAATGAAAAAAATATTGATGCAACAATGGAAACTCTTAAGATGATGGAATATAAAGACTTAAATATTTTATATGCCATAAGAGGCCATAGGGGAGTGGAAGTCAATAGAGAGATTACAGAAAGACTTGTTAAGTGGATAAAAATTTTAAAACCAAGGACTTTAGCTGCTACTCTATCAAGGGACACAGTTGGTGAAAAAGATAGGGTGACAGAGGAAGAATTAAAGGTTTTTGGGAATATTTTAAAGGAAAATAATATTGACTGTAAAATTTATGATACCTTAGAAGATGCTGTAAATAATTCTATTGACCTTTTAAATAGTGAAGATGTACTTTTACTTGCAGGCTGCCAGGGCATGGATAAGGGTGCAAAATTTGTGAAGGAAAAACTTTTAAGAGAAAATAAGGTTAAAGATATCCAAGGATTTTCTCACAGAATAGACAGTAGAATCTGTTAAAGTTGAATTTTAAGAGACCTTGTTTTATAATTAAAATAGATTTTTATGGAAATAAATAATAAAATAAATCGCTAATCGTTTATTTATATTTTGACGACTAAGCTCCAAACCATTTGAGGCTTGGAGTTTAATTTTTAGGAGGAAATATGGCTGAAAAAATGGGAAATCTCAAGAGAAGTAATTATTGTAATGAGATTTCAGAAGAAATGATTTCAAAAGAAGTTACCTTAATGGGCTGGGTTGCTAAACAAAGATCCCTTGGTTCAATAATTTTCGTTGACCTTAGAGATAGAAGTGGAATTGCACAAATTGTATTTGATGACACATCTTCTGATGAGCTTTTAGAAAAGGCATCACATCTTCGTGGAGAATTTGTTATTGCTGTAAGAGGTAAAGTTCGCATGAGATCATCAATAAATGAAGAGCTTGAAACCGGACGAGTTGAAGTTCTTGCCAGCGAACTTAAAATTTTAAGCACATCTGAAGTTCCACCAATTTATGTAAAGGACAACGACAATGTTTCTGAAAATATGAGATTAAAATACAGAACTTTAGATTTAAGAAAGCCAAGTATGCAAAAAAATCTCATGATTCGCTCAAAGATTTACAAAATTACTCGTGACTTCTTCTATGAAAATGGATTTATCGAAGTTGAAACTCCAATGTTAACTAAGCCAACTCCTGAAGGAGCAAGGGACTATTTAGTGCCAAGTAGAGTTAATCCTGGTGAGTTTTATGCCCTTCCTCAATCACCACAACTTATGAAGCAACTTTTAATGGTTGCAGGACTAGACAGGTACATCCAAATTACAAAATGCTTTAGAGATGAAGATTTAAGGGCAAATAGACAACCTGAATTTACACAAATAGACATGGAACTAAGCTTTGTAACTGAAGAAGATGTGATGGAAATAAATGAAAGATTCTTGCAAAGACTCTTTAAGGAAATTTTAAATAAAGATATTGAACTTCCTATAAAGAGAATGAAATATGCTGAAGCAATGGATAGATTTGGAGTAGACAAGCCAGATTTAAGATTTGGCATGGAACTTCACGACATTTCTGACCTTGTAAAGGATTGTGGATTTAAAGTATTCGAAGGAAATACAGAAAAGGGCAAAAGTGTCAGAGGAATTAAAGTTGACGGCGGAAGCGAATTTTACTCAAAGAAGCAAGTTAAAAAATTAGAATCCTTTGTAAAAGATTTTAAGGCAATGGGTCTATCTTGGATTAGAGTCGATGAAGAAATTGATTCTCCAATTGCAAAATTCTTGTCTGAAGAAAAAATGAATGAAATTATTAAGGCCTTTGATGCACAAAAAGGGGATTTAATTTTGATTTTAGCTGATAAAAACTCAGTTGTTTACAGTGGTCTTGGAAATCTTCGTAACAAGATAGCAAGAGACATGGATTTAATTGACGAAAATGATTATAAACTTACATGGATCACTGAATTCCCTCTATTTGAATACGACGAAGAAGAGGGAAGATATGTGGCTATGCACCATCCTTTCACAAGCCCATTAGATGAAGATGTAGATAAACTTACTACTGATAAAGAAAACGCAAGGGCAAAAGCCTATGACATTGTAATTAATGGCGATGAAATGGGCGGAGGAAGTATTAGAATTAATGATCCAGAAATTCAAGAAAAAATGTTTGAAGCCTTGGGACTTTCTGAAGAAGAAGCTAATGAAAAATTTGGATTCCTATTAGAAGCCTTTAAATACGGAGCACCACCACATGGAGGACTTGCTTATGGACTAGATAGACTTGTCATGCTATTTACTAATGCCAAGAGCATTAGAGATGTAATAGCATTTCCAAAAACTCAAGCCGCAACTTGTCTATTAACTGGTGCGCCAACAAGACTTTCCGAAAAACAATTAGAAGAAGTTCATGTAAAAGTTATAGAAAAAGAAAAAGAAGAAGAAAAAGAAAAAGAAGAAGAAAAATAATAAAAAAGAAGATTAAGGTGATATTATGGAAAGCATTGGAATTGTTAGAGCAAAGGATAAGAATAAAATCTTTGTGGAATTTACAAGAGAAAGTGCTTGCGGAGAAAGTTGTGAATCTTGTAGCGCAAAATGTGCAGAATCAGAGAGAGAACTTTTCGAATTTCAAAATACTGTGTCAGCCAATGTTGGCGACCTTGTAAAAATTAAGACAAGGGACAAGTCTGTACTTTCTTATAAATTTTTAGTATATGGTCTTCCTTTAATTTTATTTATGTCTACAATTACAATTTCCTATATTATTATGAGCAAGACTTCCATGGGAAATATTGATTTAATATCACTAATTATTGGGGTATTTTCCTTGCTTATTTCCCATTTAATATTAAAAGAAATAGATCACAAATTTAACAAAACAAATAAAGGTGCTATTTTTCTCGAAAAAATGTAGGTGAGAAATGTTTAGTAAAAACTGGTATAAAGCCTTATATATTTTTTCAATTATCTTATTTATTTTGTCTTTGATTTTTTTCATCTACTCACTTGCAAATAAAAAGTACTCATCAGAAATTATTTCTGAGAATAAAAATATTAGAGAAGAAATAAATTTAATTGAAGATAAAACAAGGGTTATTACAGAAGATATTGATTCTCTAGAAATTGAATTTAATATAAAATCACAAGAATTTTATGAAAAATATGGATATCAATTTGAGTCAAGTAAATCTGATGAAATAAAAAGGTTGAAAGAGGAGTATGCAAATCAAAACAAAGCCATAGTAGCTGAGATTAAGGAAAGATTAAAGGCCTATGGAGCTTATTTTGAGTCTGATATTTATGAAAAAGATGGCTATGACAAATCAGTTAATGATTTTCTAGATCTTTATAGCGAGGAAAATTTAGACAAACACAAAAATATATACAATGAGCTTAATATTAAAGCTTATGTTGAAGAATTAAATGGATTTGCCAAGAGCATTTTAAAATTAAATAAAAATTCAAAGGAACTGGATGCCTTGGTTTTTTATGCTTCAATTTACAGCTCAAATATTTATTCTTATATAAATGATGAAAAATCATCTCTTTCAGAAATTTATGCAGATGTAAATAATCTTTTGTTTATTTATAAGGAAATTGAGAGAAAGGGCTACAAAACTGGAAATTTAAAGTCTGAAAATTTAATTTACTTGAATAAATTTATGGAAGAAAAAATTTCATCCTATTACAAAAATCTTGGTATTTTAAAAGCTTTAGAAAAGAGTGATAAAAATGATTAAAAATAAAAAAATTACAATATCAATCATTTTTATTGCCCTTGCTTTTGCTTTCTCACTTCTTGGATTTTCTAATTTAAGAACTGTGGGATCTTCTTACTTTAACTTATCAAGAGAAAATTCTGCTCTTTTAGAGAGTAAGAAGAAGGCTGAAGATAAATTTAAAACTTTGAGCCAAGAAAACAACAGTAAAAAGTCAAAATTAGATGTAATAAACAACGAAATAAATAAATTTGACATTATTAAAGACAAGACTTCCGAAATAGATAGCATGAATATGGAAATTAGTGACTCACTAATTTCTTTTCGCAAAAATAATTTTAATGAATTATACAATATAGAAAATGGAAAGATCAACGATTATAAGCCATTAAAGGGAAGTTTTATTGAAGAAAATTTAACAGAAGAAGATGTTAGATCAAATCTTCTCATGATTGAGTTTCTCTTAAATTCCTACTATAATTTTGATTTAAATAGAAATATAAGTAAGCACAACCTAAAGGCCTATGAAAATCTTGGAATCATAGATTATTTAATTAATGGAGATAATTACATGCTAAAGTCTATTTTATTAAATGATACTTCCAAAATTTCAAAGCTAAAGGAAGAAAAAGAAACTATTTTAAAGGAAGAAGAAGAATTCTTTTCGGTTTACGAAAATATTTATGGCGACAAGGAAAATATTAAAATATTGGGTCAAAATAATGACAACATTTTGAAAAGTGAAACAGCTAATAAAAGTGACGAAGATAAAAATTTTAGGATCTTAAATGCTCTTTGTATTGATATTTTAAATTCATCTGTAAATTATTTAGAAAATTTTAAAATTGTTTCAGAAAATGGCATAAACAAATTAAATGTTTTAGATGACACTCTTATGAGCGAAAAAAATGAAAATAATAAACTTACTGTAACTTACTTCAATAGAGTAAGCGGAGATACTTATACATTATCAGAAGAGAGAGAGTAACTCTTCTATTTAGGAGAAAAATGAAAGATAAATTAATTAGAATAGATTATCATGGCAAGGAAATAATTTTAATTCCCACTGCTCATGTTTCACAAGAAAGTGCAAAATTAGTTAGAGAAACCATTGAAGAAGAAAAACCTGATTCAATTTGCATTGAACTTGATGAGCAAAGGTACAAGAATTTAAAAAATCCTGATGCCTGGAAAAACACAAATATTATAGACATAATTAAACAAAAAAAAGTTACACTTTTAATTGCAAATCTTATTCTTTCATCTTACCAAAAAAACATTGCCAAGAAGCTAAAGACAAAGCCTGGTCAAGAAATGATTGAGGGTATGAAGGCATCAGAAGAATTTGGCATAAATCTAGTCTTAGCCGACAGAAGTATCCAAACAACCTTTATGCGAATATGGAGAAAGATGGGATTTTTTGAAAGAATAAAATTATTTTTTTCTTTAATGTCCATAGACGATGATGAAGATGTTTCAGAAGAGGATCTACAAAAATTAATTGAAAGAGATAATCTTGAGCTTGCAATTGAAGATATGGGCAAGGATTATCCTCAAATAGCGGCAACTCTTTTGCATGAAAGAGATAAGTATCTAGCATATAATATTAAAAATGCTCCAGGGGATAAAGTTATTGCCATTCTTGGTGCGGCACACACTCCAGGAGTTGAAGAAGAAGTTTTTAAAGAGCAAAATATTGAAGAGCTAAATAAGATTCCGCCAAAATCTTTGGCTGGCAAGGTCATACCTTGGTTAATTCCAATTTTAATTGTAGTTTTAATTGGACTTGGCTTTAAGCAAAGCATGAACACAGGAATGGCACAAATAAAGTCATGGTTTTTATTTAATTCTGTTCTCGCGGCTCTCTTAACAGCTCTATGCCTTCCTCATCCACTAAGTGTTTTGACAGCCTTTGTTGCAGCGCCTTTTACATCTATAAACCCAATGCTTGCTTGTGGTTGGTTTGCAGGCCTCGTTGAAGCAAGCTTAAAAAAACCTACAGTAGAGGATGTAAATAATATTCCTGAAGATATTTTTAGTATAAAAGCTTGGATTCACAATAAATTTTTGAAGGCGCTTTTAGTAGTAATACTGGCAAATATTGGCTCATCAATTGGAACAATAATTGCTGGAAGTAAAATAATACAAAGTTTATTCTAAAATCAAAAAAATTAAGGTAATGGAAAAATTTATCCATTACCTTTTTTATTTGCCTTAATTTTTCTTGAAGATTCTTTAATAATTCTAACTAAACCTTGAGATAAGACTATGCCTAGGGCAAGTGCAGATGTAGTTAATGTTGTTTTAATGACTTGTTCTCGCATTAGAATATAATTTGATTCGATGAAATAATACATAATGTAATACATTCCTGCTCCTGGTACAAGTGGTACTAGGCAAGGGAGTGTAAAGACTGTGGCGGGTTTTTTAAATTTAATTGCAAAAGTTTCAGAAAAAATTCCAATGAGAAAAGATGAAATCAAGTATGAAATCATATAGTTCTCACTAAAACTAAATAAATATTCGTAAATTATCCATATAAAACCGCTTAAGGCTGATGTAATAAGCCTAACTTTTTTTGGAAGCTTAAAATAAATAGTAAAGCCATAGGTAGCAAAGGCTGATAAGAAAA
>NZ_KV804690.1:13939-32115 GCF_001811425.1 Peptoniphilus sp. HMSC062D09
AAAATTGTGAGAGTGTCTTCATATTATAAACCTCATAATTTTTAAGCCAACGCCCACGCCAAAGGCTATGGCAAGTGCTATAAAGAAAGCTTTAATCATAGTAATAGCACCTGTTATAAATTCGCCGCTCATTATATCTCTCACAGAGTTTGTTATGGCAACGCCAGGAACTAAAAGCATTATTACACCAATGATTATGTTGTCAATGTTTGAGCCGAAACCAAATTGTACACAAATAATTGCTAGGACTGATGTAATGAAGGCGCAAAGAATATTATTTATGAAAAAAGAAAGTTTAAAGTAGCTAAGTTTTTCAAGAATTATGGGGATTAATATGCCAATAAGAAAACTTGCGAGGAAGTCCTTTAAGTCGCCACCAAATAAAAGTGTGAAGAAAGAGGAAGCAATGCCACCAGAAAAATATATTTTCTTTGGATTTTCTTCAGCGGCATCAATTTCAAAAAGTCTTTCATAGCCTTCCTTAATTGAAAGATCCCGTGAGACAAATTCTCTTGAAAAAGAATTTACACAGTCGATTTTATATAAATTTGTATCTGAAATTGTAATTTTTCTAAAATTGCTAAGAGTTTCCCCATCAAACTCCATTGAAATAAAAATTGCAGAGGGTAGAGCGTAGGCTGAAACATTAGAAATATTAGAGACCGATTTACAAATCCTTTCGATTGTATCTTCAGCCCTATAAGATTCTGCTCCATTTTGAATTAATAATGCGCCAGTGAATAAGGATAGATTCATTAAATCTTTAGCATCTTTTATATTGTTTAAAACTTTCGCCATTTTATCACCAAGCTAATTATACTATGGAGTTTTTTTATTCTCAATTGTAAATAGTAAATTGAATCTAATAATTTAATTTGTTATAATTACTTAAATAGGGGTGATTATATGGAAATGCCCATAGTTTCAATAATTGGCAGACCAAATGTAGGCAAATCTACTTTATTTAACAAAATAGTAGGAAGAAAAGTTTCTATAACTGAAGATACTCCAGGTGTAACTAGAGATAGAATCTATCAACCTGCATCTTGGCTTAATTATAAATTTTTACTTGTTGATACAGGTGGACTTGATTTAAAAGACGAAGATATATTTATGTCTAGCATCAAGGCACAAATCGATATGGCACTAGAAACTTCTGATGTTGTAATATTTTTAGTAGATGGTGCTGAGGGTTTAAATCCAACAGATGTAGAAATTTCACAATTTCTCAGAAAAACAAAAACTAAAGTTGTTTTAGCTGTAAATAAATACGATTCAAAAATAACAAGGGAAAATATTTTTGATTTTTATGAATTAGGTTTAGGAAATCCCATTGGCATAAGTGCTGAACAAGGCACTGGTGTAGGGGACTTGCTTGACGAAGTTGTAAGTGGTTTTACGCCAGTGGATGATATAGAAGATGATGATCTTATAAGGGTTACCTTAATAGGTAAACCAAATGTTGGCAAGTCCTCTTTTCTAAATTATTTAACTGGAGAAAACAGGTCTATAGTTACAGATATTCCCGGCACTACTAGAGATTCAATTGACTCTTTAATTAAATACAAGGACAATGAATATGTTTTTGTTGACACTGCTGGACTAAGAAAAAAGAAAAAAATTGTACCAGGTGTTGAGAGATATTCTGTAATAAGAACTCTTACTGCAATTGAAAGATCAAATGTCTGTGTACTTATGATTGATGCACTAGAAGGCGTAACTGAACAAGATTCTAAAATTGTTGGATATGCCCATGACAATAATAAGGCAATTATTATTGCAGTAAATAAGTGGGATGCTCTTGAAAAAGAGACAAAGACAATGAAAAACTTTGAAAAGGAAATAAGGAATCAACTTCCTTTTGTCTTATATGCTCCAATAATATTTATATCAGCTAAAACTGGTCAAAGAGTAAATGAATTTTTAGATTTAATTGAAGTGGTAAACAACAATTACAACCACAGAATTCAAACTGGCGTATTAAACGATATTTTAAACAGAGCAGTTCTTATGAATCAACCGCCATCAGACAAGGGCAAGAGAGGAAAGCTCTACTATGGTTCTCAAGTAAGTGTTAGACCTCCAAAGTTTTTACTTTCTGTTAATGACAAGGAATTATTCCACTTCTCCTATTTGAGATATATTGAAAATCAAATTAGAGATACCTATTCCTTTGATGGCACTCCAATAATATTGGAGTTAAAAAACAGAGTTAGTCCAAGAGCTGACAAAGGACCAAGAAGATGAATTATTTCTTAGTTTTAATTATATCTTATTTGATTGGCACGATTTCTGGTTCCTATATTATAGGGGAATTATTTCTAAATAAAGATATTAGAAAGTATGGTTCAGGTAATGCTGGCACGACTAATGCCATGAGAGTTCTTGGGAAAAAAGCTGGTGTTACAACTTTTATTATTGATTTTTTAAAGGGAGTAGCAGTAACTTTTATAATTGGAAAATTTTTCGGGAGAAACCTTATTCCACTGGGAATACTTGGAGCTGTAATTGGTCACGATTTTCCCTTTTACATGAATTTTAGAGGTGGAAAGGGAGTTGCTACAAGTCTAGGCGCCTTAGCTCTTTTTAATTTTCCCCTTACCTTAATATGTTATATTGTATGGGTGCTTGGAACTCTTCTAACAAAAATAGTTTCAGTTGGTTCAATTTTATTTTTTATTTCAATTATTATTGTCTACACTTTTATGTCAGACCTTAATACTTATAATATTATTTTAATTGATATTATTGCCTTAATAGGAATAATAAGACATAAGGATAACATCAAGAGATTAATAGCAGGAAATGAAAATAAAATAGGAGGTAGGAAATGAATATTACACTATGTGGTGGTGGAAGCTGGGGTACTGCCATTGCTAGGCTTCTATCAAATAAAGGACATAAGGTAAATTTTTACATTAGAAATCAAGCTGTAATTGATGATATAAAGAAAAATAAAGAAAATTCAAAATATCTTCCAGGAGCAAAATTTAAAAATGAAATAAACCTTACTAATGACTTAGATTCCGTTCTTGAAAATATTGAAGTATTTGTTATTGCAGTACCAACTTCTAGCACTAGAGAAATTTTAGAAAGAATTAAGGGAAAAATTTCAAAGGAGACAATAATTGTCAACTTATCAAAGGGATTTGAACTTGAAACTCTCGATAGGATTTCAGAAATTTCATCAGAAATTTTAAAGGACAATCCCTTTGTAGCTCTTTCTGGACCATCTCACGCTGAAGAAGTAGGAAAGGATATTCCAACAACTCTTGTAGCTTCTTCCTTAGATACAAGGGCTGCAGTAACTATTCAACACGAATTTTCTACTTCAATTTTTAGAATTTACACAAATCCTGATTTAATCGGGGTTGAAATAGGTGGAGCTTTAAAAAATATTATTGCTCTTGCTGCAGGTATGAATGATGGTCTAGGTTATGGAGATAACTCAAAGGCAGCACTAATGACTCGTGGAATTTATGAAATGAGTAAACTAGGCATTGCTATGGGTGCAAACCCACACACCTTCAATGGACTATCTGGCATTGGTGACTTAATAGTAACCTGCACAAGTATGCACTCTAGAAATAGAAGAGCAGGAATATTCATTGGTCAAGGTAAATCAATGGAAGAAGCCTGCAAGGAAGTTGGCCAAGTAGTTGAGGGAGTTAAGACTGTTAAGTCTGCTTATAAACTTTCTCAGCTTAAAAACATAGAAATGCCAATAACAAGTGCACTTTACCAAGTTTTATATGAAGGTTACGATCCAAATAAAGCTGTGTTTGATTTAATGACTAGAAAAAATAAGGACGAAATAGAGCAAATCTTCTTCGAATAATAACATATTGCAGGAGTTTGTGATATAATTATTTGATGAATAGGTGGTTTTTTGAACAGTTTTTTTAAAAAAAATAAATTTTTCAAGAGAAGGATACTGGCTCTTTTAATTTTTTTAATTTTAATTTTATTTTTTGCAAGATTAATAAGAGGAAGCAGAGTAAATAATTATAAAACAATTTTTCCAACTTTGACCACTTTTGAAAAGGATATTGATACAAAAATTTACAATCTCTTTGATGAAAAAGCTTATTTTTCAAAAGGAGATGGGATTGTAGTATTTCATGCTAGTGAAGGACAAAAAGTGCCTGTAGGTTATGAAGTTGCAAATTTAAATTTAATGGAAGATGTATCCTCTTTAAAGGATGAACTAAATAAAGTTAAGGCAGCAATTAAGATAAAAAAGGGAATTGAACCTGTAGAAAAAGAAAATTCTTTGAGTTTCACAAAAAATCTTCAAGAACAAATAAAAAATAAGAATTATTCTGGGGTTTATTTTGATATAAATTCATCAGATGAAGCTTCTCAAGAAAATATTAATGAAGCTGAATTAAAGGAATATCTTGAACTGTCAGAGGATACTCTTTTGCTTAAGGAAAGAGACTTAGAAGAAAAAATTTCTAAATTTAATTTTTCTTATCTAGCAGAATTTAGTGGTATAGTTACTTATAAAATTGATGACAATGAAGATTATTTTAAAATCGACAATTTAGACAAGTTTACTTATAAATACTTAAATAAAAACTACAACTTTAAAAGTTTAGAAATGGAAACCAAGGTAAAAAATGGAGATCCGCTTTTTAAAATAGTAAATAATTTAAATTGGAAAGTTGCCTGCACTATTAACAATGTATCACAAATTTCAAATTATAATCTTGGAGATTCTGTTAAAATACAAATTCCAGAAATTGAAGATATTTATGGTATAGTGGAAAAAATAAATAAAGATAATAATCATGCTGTAATTATTGTTAGCCTAGATAGATATTTTGAAAATATGTATTCTAATAGGATTCATGATGGCAAAATTATTGTAAATAAAACTAAGGGCTTTGAAATACCAAAGTCAACACTTATAGAAAGAGATAGTCTTACTGGAGTATATGTACAAGAAATCAAGGGGCTTGTAAAATTTGTGCCTGTTGAGATAGTAAGTGAGACTAATGATTATGTCTTTATCAACAAGGGAAATAAAGAATCAGTTATTAGCATTGGCGATAAAAGTTATAAAACTGTAACTGTTAACGACGCCATAGTAATAAATCCAAAAACTGTAGATGAGTCAAGAATCTTAAATTGAGGTGATATTTTGAATTTAGAAGACAATTTAAAAAAACTTTATGAAGATATAGAAATAGCAAAGGCTAATTCTAATTTTAAAAGAGATGTCAAACTCATTGCTGTATCAAAGACCCATCCAGTAGAAATGATAAAGGTTTTTAACCAACTTGGTGTCATGGATTTTGGCGAAAATAAGGTTCAAGAACTTGTTTCAAAGATAGAAGATAAAGAAATTGAAGAAAAGTTAAAAAATAATAAAATAAATTTTCATTTGATTGGCAATTTACAGACTAATAAAGTAAAATATATTTATGACAAAGTAGAACTAATTCAATCACTGGATAGAATAAAATTAGCTAAAGAAATTAATAAGAGAGCAGAAAAAGATGACATCAAGGTAAATTGTCTTGTGCAAATAAATATTGGCAATGAAGAGACTAAATCAGGAATAAAATATGAAGATACTGAAGATTTTATTTATGAGCTTTTAGATTACAAAAATATTAATATTAAGGGGCTTATGGCTATTGCTCCAAATAGTTCTGATGAAACTTTGCTGAGAAAATTATTTGAGAAGATGAATATAATGTTTGAAAATATTGCATCAAAAAACTATGATGGACTTGAGATGAAATATTTATCAATGGGGATGAGCCATGATTTTAAATTGGCAATCAAAGAAGGATCCAATATGATCAGAGTTGGTTCTAAATTATTTGGAAATAGAAATTATAATTAGGAGGATATTATGGCAGAAAAAACTATGGACAAACTAAAGAAAATCTTTGGCTTTGCAGATGAATATGAATACGAAGATTTTGACGAAGATTTTGAAGATGATGTAAAGGAAGCAGAGGTTGTAGAACCTACTTATGCACCAAAGAACATCACTCATACTAAGGCTAAACCAAGAGTATCAACAAGCAATATGATTATTACAGTTCATGAGCCACTTTCTTATGATGAATCACCACTTATAGTTGATGATTTAAGAGATTTCAAGGCTGTAGTACTTAACTTTGAACAACTTGATGTTGATGTTAAGCGACAAATTTTTGATTTTGTAAGTGGAGCTCTTTACGCACTTGATGGAAAGATGCAAAAAGTTAACAAAGATATTTTTATCTTGGCACCAAACAATGTTGAAATTGATGGATTAAAAGAGCAACTTAAAAACAATGGAATGTTTCCTTGGTAAATTTAAACAGAATAGATTTAATTAATCATATTAATAGGCCTGAGGAAAGGACTACTATAAGGAAAGTTATTGACAAAATGGAATCTGTAATGAAGAGTCATATTACTGAGTCAACAGATTTTTTAAATCCTCATGAGATTAATTTGTCTATTTCCATTTTAAATAGGTTTAAAGATGAAATCTCCTATGAAATTGATGGGGGATACGGTGACAGTGAATCCTGCATCATTTATATTTATCCTAGTTATAAATGTGAAAATGATGCAGATGATATTGTCTTATTTAAATTTGAATCTAATGAAAAAATTAAACATGGCGATGTACTAGGATCTATTTTAGGCCTAAGTATAGACAGACAAAAAATAGGTGATATTTTAATTGGAGAAAAATTCACTTATTTTTTTGTTAAAAGAGAAATTGCAAACTTTATAGAAATAAACCTCACAAAAATATCTAAATACAATATTGTCCTCAGTCGTGAAGATAAAATTTCTGATCTCCCAAAAAAGGAATATGACTACAAAAAAATTGTTGTCTCTTCCTTTAGATTAGATAATTTAATCTCTAAGGTCTTTAATCTATCGAGATCAAAGGTTAAAAAGATGATAGATGGTGAACTTGTAAAAGTCAATTTTGCCAAGGAGACAAGATCTCACTTTGAGCTTGAGGAAGGTGACTTGGTTTCCCTTAGAAAATATGGAAGATTTAGAATTTTTGAAGTTGAAGGAAGCACTAAGAGGGGCAATTTTGTAGTTTTAGTGAGATTAAATAAGTAAGGAGATACTATGTTCGTTGCTATTTTTAGCATTATTTTAATAATTATAGATCAGTTTACAAAATATTTGGTGGTTACAAATATTGCAAATAAAAATCCAGTTGTATTAATTGACAACTTTTTGAAACTCTATTACATAGAGAATAGAGGTGCAGCCTTTGGAATTTTACAAGGATTTAGATCTCTATTTACAGTTATAACTATCCTAGTTTTATTGTTTTTAATTGTATTTTTAATTAGAAATTATAATAAGGTTCCCTTTATTTATTTAGTTAGTTTCAGTCTTCTTATTGGAGGAACTATTGGAAACTTTATAGACAGAATTAGACTTCACTATGTTGTTGACTTTATTAGCATGAGGTTCTTTGGTCATGATTTTGCAATTTTTAATTTTGCCGATATGTTTATTGTTCTTGGAACAATTTTAATTTCCATTGGAATAGTTCTTCACGACAATAAAAGGTGAATTATGTACAAAAATACTTTTCTAGTGAGTACTCTTGATGTTGATTCTAGACTTGATAAATTTTTAGATCAAAAACTTGAAATAAATAGATCGCAAATAAAAAAACATATTGAATCGGGAAATATTTTATTAAATGGAAAAATTGTAAAGGCAGGATATAGTTTAAGGGAAGGGGACACCATTACAGTTTCCTTTGAAGATGAGGAAAAACTTCTTCCAGAAAATATTGATTTTAACATAATTTATGAGGACGAATATCTTGCTGTAATTTCAAAGCCCCAGGACTTAGTAGTCCATCCAGGTGCAGGAAATAAAAGTGGAACTCTTGTTAATGGTTTACTTTATAAATTTAAAAATCTATCTAACCCAATAGATGAAGGTAGACCTGGCATCGTACATAGGCTTGATAAGGATACATCTGGTCTTATGATTATTGCAAAAAAAGATGAGGCTTATTATAAACTGGTGGATATGTTTAAGTATCGAGAAATCGAAAAACATTATTTGGCAATAGTCCATGGTAATATCTATGAGGACTTTGATGTAGATGCACCCATTGGAAGGGATCCCAATAATCGAATTAAAATGAAAGTTGTTGAAGAAAATTCTAAGAATGCCTCTACAAGCTTTCATGTTGTAAAAAACTTTGATAAATTTACTCTCTTAGATGTCAGGCTACATACTGGTAGAACTCATCAGATTAGAGTGCATTTATCCTATGTAAATCATCCAGTTGTTGGTGATAAGACATATGGCATAAAAAATAAATATAAAATTAATAAGCAGCTTTTACACGCTTATAAACTTAGATTTATTCACCCAATTACAGGTGAAGAACTTGAAATTGTTGATGAATTTCCAAAGAGGTTCAATGATTTTATGGCTATCTTTAGCAAGGAGAAATAATTTGAATAAATATGATGTAATAATAGTTGGTTCAGGCGCAAGTGGCGTCTTTGCCTCTTACGAATTTAAAAAGTTAAATTCAGATTTAAAGGTACTGGTAATAGACAAGGGCAATACAATTTATAAAAGACAGTGTCCAATAAAAACTGGACAAGTTGAAAGCTGTATTGGATGCAAACCTTGCAATATCATGAATGGTTATGGTGGAGCTGGTACTTTATCTGATGGAAAATATAATATTACAACAAATTTTGGTGGACAAATGCATGACTACCTTGGAAAAGAAGAGTCAATTGAACTAATGGAATATGTTGACTCTGTTCTATGCAAATTTGACGGTGGAAATTCAAAACTTTATGAAACAAGTGCATCAAATTTAAAAACTCTTGCCTTAAAACATGACCTACACTTGCTAGATGCCAAGGTTAGACACTTTGGCACAGATAGAAATGTGAAAATCCTAGAAAAAATTTATGAGTGGACTAAGGATAAAGTGGAAATAATTTTTAACACCACAATAGTTGATGTTGAAAAAAATGAAGACTTTAAACTTACTACTGACAAGGGTGAAACTTTTTACTGTGACAAATTAGTTCTTGCTTCAGGAAGAAGTGGCTCTAAATGGATTTCAGAAGTTTGCAAAAAATTTAATATTAATTTATTTTCAAACCAAGTTGATATTGGTGTTAGGGTTGAACTACCTGCAGAGGTTTTTAAACACATAACAGATGCAGTCTATGAGTCAAAAATAGTTTATCAAACTAAGGGCTACAATGACCTTGTAAGGACTTTTTGCATGAATCCTTATGGACAAGTAGTGGCTGAAAACACTAACGGCATTATAACTGTAAATGGGCATTCTTATGCTGACCCTAAACTTCAATCTGAGAACACAAACTTTGCTCTTTTAGTTAGCAATACTTTTACAGAACCCTTTAAAGATTCCAACGAATATGGCGAATCAATAGCAAAACTTAGCAATATGCTTGGAGGAGGAGTTCTTTTACAAAGATTTGGAGATTTGGTTAAGGGAAGAAGATCTGATAAGAGAAGAATGCTTAAATGCTTTACTGAGCCAACATTAAAGGCAACCCCCGGTGATTTGTCCCTTGTAATTCCTAAGAGACAACTTGACTCAATTATAGAGATGATTTATGCCTTAGATAAAATTGCTCCAGGAACTGCAAATGACGATACACTTTTATATGGAGTTGAAGTTAAATTTTATAATTCAAGAGTTGAAACTGATTCAAATTTTGAAACTTCAGTTGACGGTCTCTTTGTAGTTGGCGATGGTGGAGGTGCCACTCATTCACTTTCACAAGCTTCTGCCTGCGGAGTATATGTTGCTAGATATTTAAATAGTATTATGTCTTAAGAGTATGCCTATGCATACTCTTTTCTTGATAAATAGGCTGTTTTTCAGGTATAATATAAAGATACGAAATGAGGATGTAAATGGAAAATAAAGAATTAATTAACGATATAAATAACAATGTAAATGAGTACATTAGGGATATAAAAGAAAATATTGATGAAAAGAAAGCCCTTGTCATAACTCATGGCTGCCAAATGAATGAGCACGATTCTGAAAAAATAACTTGGCTCCTTGAAAAAATGGGCTACAGCTTTGTAAATGAAGTTGAAGATGCTGATTTAATAATTTTAAATACTTGCTCAGTAAGACACTCTGCAGAAGATAAGGTCTACGGTCAACTTGGAAATTTAAAAAATTTAAAGTCTAAGAAAAAAAATATAAAAGTTGCAGTTTGTGGCTGCATGATGCAAAGAGAAGAATCAAGAAATTATGTTATAGAAAAATTTCCCAATGTGGATATTATCTTTGGAACAAATAATATTTGGAAACTCCCAGAACTTTTAAAGGCATCTTATCATGGCAAAAAACTTGCCATGGACATCGAAGAAAATCCACTTAGCATAGATAATTCTCTAGGCGCAAATAGACTTTATAATTTTAAGTCTTATGTGAATATTATGTATGGCTGCAACAATTTCTGTTCCTATTGCATAGTTCCTTACACAAGAGGAAGAGAGACAAGCAGAAGACCTCACGAAATAATAAGAGAAATTGAGGAGCTTGCAAAAAATGGAACTAAGGAAGTAACTCTCATTGGTCAAAATGTAAATTCTTACGGAAAAACTTTTGACGATAAATATTCCTTTGCAAATCTTCTTGAAGAAATTAATGACATAAAGGGAATAGAGAGAATAAGATTTATGACATCCCATCCAAAGGATATTTCTGATGAATTAATTTATTCCTTTAAAAACTTAGATAAACTTTGTAATTTCTTACATCTTCCAGTTCAAGCTGGCTCATCAAGAGTTCTTAAGATGATGAACAGAAAATACACAAAAGAAGATTATCTAAGAAAGATAGATAAGGTAAAAAGTGTTAATCCAAACATTGCCCTTTCCACAGACATAATGGTTGGTTTTCCTGGTGAAAGTGAAGAAGATTTTCTTGACACCTTAGATTTAGTTAAAAAAGTTGAGTATGACACAGCCTTTACTTTTATTTATTCCATGAGGGAAAATACTCCTGCCGCAAGAATGGAACAAGTCCCTGATAAAGTTAAACATGAGAGGTTTGAGAGACTTTTAGATATTTTATATCCAATTCAAGAAAAGAAAAATAAAGCTTTTATTGGAAAAGATGTAGATGTACTTGTTGAAGATTTCTCAAAAAAGGACGATACCAATGTTAGTGGAAGAAATGATGAATTTAAACTAATAAATTTCAAGGGAAATAAAAATGATATTGGAAAAATTTTAAAAGTTAAGGTAACAGAAGCAAATAGTTTTTCTCTAGTAGGTGAAAGAATTGAATCGTGAAAAATTAACTCCTATGATGCAGCAATATCTTGCTGTAAAGGATGAGAATCCTGATGCAATTTTATTTTTTAGGCTTGGCGATTTCTATGAAATGTTCTTTGACGATGCACTTCTTGCATCAAGAGAACTTGAAATAACTCTCACAAAAAGAGATGCAGGTCTTGAAGAAAAGGCTCCTATGTGTGGAGTTCCATATCATGTGGCATCAGGATATATTTCAAAATTAATAAATAAGGGCTATAAGGTTGCCATTTGCGACCAAATGGAAGACCCAAAATTCGCCAAGGGCATAGTTAAAAGAGAAGTAACTCAAATTATTACTCCGGGAACCTTTACGGACACTGAATATTTAAAGAGTGACTTGAATAATTATCTTCTTTCAATTTTTATTCACGGCTATTCTTTAAATTTAACATATTCAGATTATTCAACAGGAGAAATTTATTTTACAGAAAAAACTTTTTTGTCAAAGTCCGAATTGTATAATTTCTTACAAGATGAAATCGATAGAATTAGTCCCAATGAAATTTTATTAAATGATGAAGTTACTGCAAAGTTTAAGGAGAAAATAAAAGGAGATAATATTTTTGTAAATCCCTATCTTTCAGATAATTTAAGGGAAACCAATTTATTTAAAGATCTTGGGGAATATTTTAGTGAAAATTTCAAAGAAAATTTAAAAAATTTCTTGTCATCAAATAATATTTCTGATTACACATCATTAAAAAAAATTTTACAGTACTTGGTTGTTACTCAAAAAATTAATTTAAAGCACATAAATAATATTAAACTCTATAATAATTTTGATTATTTAATCTTAGACGAAAGCTCAAAGAGAACACTTGAAGTAGTAAAAGGACTTAATACTTTTAGCAAAAAGGGTTCCCTATTAGACGTACTTGACAAGTGCAGCACCTCTATGGGTTCTCGTAAGTTAAAAAAATGGGTGGAAAGTCCACTGGTAAATTTAAATAAAATTTATGAGAGACAAAATTTAATAGAAGCCTTTACGAGAGACTTGCTTCTTCAAGACAAATTAGAAAAAATCTTAAAAGAAGTCTATGACATTGAAAGGCTTGTAGTAAAAATTTCCAATGGAAGTGTAAATCCTCGTGAAGTTTATTCTCTTAAAAATACAATTATAAATTCTAAGAAAATAAAAGAAATTTTAGAAATTTACAAGAATGATTATTTAAATTCTTTGGCAAGAGAATTTATAGATTTAAGTGATATTTTTGAAAAAATAGATGCCCTTTTAATTGAAAATCCTCCTGTGGTAATAGAAGAAAACAGGATAATTAAAGAAGGATATTCTGAGGACTTAGATGAGCTCTTTAAAATTGCTACTGAAGGCAAGAACTGGTTACTGGATTTTGAAAACAAAGAGAGAGAAAGAACTGGAATAAAAAAATTAAAGGTTAAACACAATAAAATTCTTGGATATTTTATTGAAGTTACTAAATCTTTTTTAGATGAAGTTCCAGATGATTACATTAGAAAGCAAACCTTAGTTGGCTCAGAAAGATTTTTCTCCCTTGAATTAAAGGACATGGAAGGAAAGCTCCTTGGATCTAAAGAGAGAGCTTTGACATTACAAGCTGAAATATATAATGGTTTAAAGGACTATATTGCAGGAGAAATTTATAGGATACAAATTTTAGCAGACAAACTTTCGAATTTAGACTCAATTTTGTCACTGGCAAAAGTTTCTAATTTAAACAATTATGTAAGACCAGACTTTAACCAAGAAGGCTTTATTGAAATAAAAAATGGACGACATCCAATAGTGGAAACTTACATGAAGGATGATTTTTTCGTTCCAAATGACACTTTTATTGACACTGATAAGCATATGATCCACATAATCACTGGCCCAAATATGGCAGGGAAGTCTACTTATATGAGACAGGTTGCCCTAATAACTATTATGGCTCATATAGGATCCTTCGTACCCTGTGACAGTGCAAATATTTCGCTTGTAGATAGAATTTTTACAAGAATTGGTGCTAGCGATAATCTCTCCAAGGGACAATCTACCTTTATGGTTGAGATGCAAGAAGTTGCCGATATTATCGACAATGCAACGCCAAAATCCTTACTTATTTTGGATGAAGTTGGCAGGGGAACTAGTACCTTTGATGGTCTTGCCATAGCAAATGCAATAATCGAATACATTGCAGAAAATATTAAAGCAAAAACTCTTTTTGCAACCCACTACCACGAACTTGTTCATCTCGAAGAAAAATATGATTCAGTAGAAAATTTAACTATTGCAGTTGATAGGCAAGATGACGAAATAATTTTCTTAAGAAAAATAATAAAAGGTTTTACAAATAATTCCTATGGCATCGATGTTGCAAAGCTTGCAGGTATCGATGATACTATAATTAATAGAGCCAAAGAAGTATTGTATGTAATTGAAAAGGAAAATGAAGATATAAGCATTGACTTAAATAAAGAATATATTAGAGAAGAAAATAATAATCCAGAAATAATGAACTTCATAGACAAGTTAAAGGAAATAAATATTCTCGAAATAAGTCCCATGGAATCCTTTAATTTGTTAAATGAAATTGTAAATAAATCTAAGGAGTTGCAATGATTAGACTTTTAGATGAAGCAACTATTTCAAAAATAGCTGCAGGAGAAATAATTGAAAACTCTGCCTCAATAGTGAAGGAATTAGTGGAAAATTCTATTGATGCAGGTGCAGATGACATTCTCGTTGAAATAAGAGGGGAGAGCACTGACTATATTAAGGTGTCAGACAATGGCTCTGGCTTTTCTGAAGATGACCTTGAAGTGGCCTTTCTTCGCCACTCCACATCAAAGCTAGAAAAAATTGAAGACCTAGAAAAAATAAGGACACTAGGTTTCCGTGGAGAAGCTCTTGCAAGCATTTCAAATATTTCAAAAATCAAACTTATGACAAAGAGGGAAGAGGACCTTGCAGGTAATTCTCTCTTAATTGAAAATGGAAAAATTATAAAGAAAAATAAAGTTGGTATGCCCAAGGGCACGACCTTTGTCATAAGTGATGTCTTTTACAATACCCCAGTTAGAAAAAAATTTTTGCGAAAAGATTTAACTGAGATAAATAATATAATTGACATTGTACAAAAAATTGCCCTAAGTAACAATAATATAAAATTTACTCTTATAAGAGATGGAAAAATTATTTTAAATACAGGAAGCGACAAGGATCCCATTAATAGAATTTTTAGTATTTTAGGTTCAGAAATTGCATCTTCTTTAAATGAAAGGTCTTTTGAATCAGAGAATTATAAGATTAAGGGGTTTTTCTCTGACAACAAACTCTTTAGGTCAAATAGAGACAGCCAATATATTTTTGTAAACGGAAGATTTATAAGAAACATTAACATATCAAGGGCAGTGGAAAAAAATTATCACTCTCTAATTCCGCTAAACAGGTATCCAGTCTTTGTATTATACCTTGACATTGACCCAAAGCTAATTGATGTAAATATTCATCCAAAGAAAAATGAAATAAAAATTTCCAATGAAAATATTTTATCTGCTCTTTTGGCTGAAGTTGTAGAAGAAGTAATTTTCCCAAATAGAAGCATTAGAGAAATTGAAATAGAAGATAAAAAGGAAAATGTAAGTGTCTTTGACATATTTGAAGAAGAGTCTATTGAAGCAGAAGAACAAGAAAGAAATACAGATTTAAAAAGCCTTTGGGATATAGAAAAAGAAACAAGTGAAGATTCTTTAAAGAAGACTTTTAATGAAGATGCGGTTTTATATAAAGAAAACTTAAAAGAAGATATAAATCCAGAAGAAGAAAAATTTTTCACTGAAGAACATGAAGAAAAAAACTTTTTATTTAACAGGGAAAAAAGTCATATAGATGAAAAACTTTTAAATACAAGAATAGCAGGTGTTCTCTTTAAGACTTATATACTTTTAGAAAATCAAAGAGAGGGCATTACTTTTCTAGTAGATCAACACGCTGCCCACGAAAGAGTAAACTACGAGAAATTTTTGCACATGTATTTAAAGAGTGAGATCACTTCACAAATTTTACTAAAGCCAGAAATAATTGAACTTAATCAAATGGAATACGACAAAATTTTAAATTATTTAGATCTTTTTACAAAGCTTGGTTTTAAAATTGAGGACTTTGGCGACAAATCTGTAGTTCTTAGAGAAGTGCCAATGATTTTTGGCTTGCCAACCTATGTAAATTTTATTAGGGATATAATTGATTCTCTAGACAAGGAGATTTCATCAAATTATGAGGCTGATTTATATAAAATAATGAAAAAGGCCTGCAAGGCATCAGTCAAGGCTGGAGATGACTTATCAGATATGGAAATCGAGTCACTTATTAGGGACTTAAAAAATTGTGAAAATCCCTATACTTGTCCTCATGGCAGACCTACTGTTGTTGAAGTATCAAAACACACTATATCAAAATTATTTTTGAGGGAATAAATGGAAAATTTAGTTATAATAACAGGACCAACTGGAATAGGGAAGACAGAACTTTCCCTAGAACTCGCAAAAAAATATAAGGGCGAGATAATTTCCAGTGACTCCATGCAAATTTATAAAAAATTAAATATTGGCACTGCAAAAATTGATTTAGATAAAACAAGCATCCCTCACCACATGATTGATATAATAGAGCCTTCTGATAATTTTACTGTTGCTGATTTTAAAAGTTCTGCAACAAAAATTATTACTGACATAAATAATAGAGGTGGACTTCCTTTTTTAGTTGGGGGAACGGGACTTTACATCAATTCTCTTGTATATAATTTAGATTTTACAGAGACTGAGCCAGACTATGAGTATAGAGATGAACTTAGAGAGATATTAGAGGAAGAAGGAAGCGAATTTTTATACGAAAAACTTCAAGATCAAGATAGGAATATGGCAGAAAAAATCCACAAAAACAACGGTCAGAGAATTATAAGAGCCTTAGAGATTATAAAAAATGGCAATAAAAAGGGCGACAATTTTCGAGAAGAAAATAATGACTACAATTTAATTTACATCGGCCTTAATATGGATAGGGCTAAACTTTACCAAAAGATTAACCAAAGAGTAGATAAAATGATTGACTTAGGCCTTATAGATGAAGTAAAAAATCTTTTAGACGAAGGACTCGACAAAAACTCACAATCACTTAAGGCTATTGGCTACAAAGAAGTGATTTCTTATTTAGATGGTGAGATTGATTTCGACGAAATGGTTGGTTTAATTAAAAAAAATTCACGACACTATGCCAAGAGACAGCTTACTTGGTTTAGAAGAGATAAAAGAATTAAGTGGTTTGACAGAGAATCAGACGCAATACTTTCTGATATAAAAAATTATATTGACAGTAGATTAGTTTAGGAGAAAAGATGACAATATACGACAAATTATTTGAAGAAGAATACAATATCGATAAAAAAATAATTGATTTTGTAAATAAAAATGAAGAAAAACTAAAAAATAGATTTCAAGAATTTAGTGACATTGCACAGTATAATCAAGTTAAGATTTTAAAGGCCATGCAGGAAGAAGGTTTAAAATCTACAGATTTTAACTGGACTACAGGCTATGGTTATGGAGATATTGGAAGAGACAAGGTAGAAAGCATCTACACCAGAATTTTTAAGACAGAGGATAGCCTTGTGAGGTCAAATATTGTATCAGGAACTCACGCCATTACACTGGCAATTAAATCTGTATTAAAACCAGGAGATCACTTCTTATCTGTTACTTCTACGCCCTATGATACGCTTCAAAAAGTAATTGGATTAAGGGGGGACAGCCCTGACTCTTTAATAAAAACTGGATATGAATACTCTGAAGTGCCCTTAATAGATAATAAAATCGATGTAAAGAGCATCAAAAATTATATTAAAAAAAACACTTCTCTTGTTATTATGCAAAGGTCAACGGGTTATTCAAATAGGAGGGCCTTTACAATTTCTGAACTAAAAGAAGCAATTGATGAAGTGAAGAGGATAAATAAAAATATAAAAATTTTTGTGGACAATTGCTATGGAGAATTTACAGAACTTATTGAACCAAGTGAGCTTGGAATAGATATTATGGCAGGTTCACTTATAAAAAATCCAGGAGGAGGAATTTCCTACACAGGTGGTTATGTAGCAGGGAAGGCTGAACTTGTAGAAAGAGCAGCAAATATTTTAACAGCACCTGGAATAGGAAAGGACTGCGGACTAAGCTTTGGCATGACAAGACAAATCCTTCAAGGACTTTTTATGTCCCCAAAAATTGTTGAAGATGCAATAAAGGGTGCTATGCTTTTTTCAAAATGTTTTGAAGAATTGGGCTTTAAAACTATTCCATCAAGCGATGACCCAAGAAGCGATATTGTAACAGCAATTGAACTAAAAAAACCTGAAATTTTAGAGACTTTTTGCAAATACATTCAATTTTCTTCTCCAGTTGACTCAGAATTCACTCCTATGCCTTGGGACATGCCAGGATATGATGATAAGGTAATAATGGCAGCAGGGGACTTTATAGAAGGCTCATCCATAGAACTTTCAGCAGATGGACCAATGAGAGAGCCTTATTATGTATATTTCCAAGGAGGACTTTCTTACTATCATATTAAATTCGCATTGATACATCTCTTAAATGCCCTTGATAAGGAAAATTTAGTCACAATTCAAGAAGATTAAATTACTTTTGTTAAAATAAACTCATAAAATTTTACAGACAAATTAACTAAAATTTGAAATCAAAATTAATATAAAAATAGGGACGCTTATAACATCCCTATAAAAAACTTACTATTTTCTTTATAAATAAATTTTAAGATAAATACCCTTACTATATTGAACTGACCCCCAAAAGTTGGACTAACA
>NZ_KV804691.1:0-218 GCF_001811425.1 Peptoniphilus sp. HMSC062D09
AAGTTATCCCAAGTCGCTTGTGTCGCACCGTTTTCAAGTTTCTTGGATTCGCCGATTTGAGTATCGCCGTTATACAGTGCAAGTGTGACATCCGGTTTGGAACCCGTTAGGTTGTCTCCGTTGACATCCTTCCATTCTTTCGTTGCCGTGATCTTAATTTTTTCAATCGACAATTTGTTGGTGATGGTAAATCCGCTTGAAGCATCGCCACTCGTTGT
>NZ_KV804692.1:0-448 GCF_001811425.1 Peptoniphilus sp. HMSC062D09
TTTGTTTCCTTAGAAAGGAGGTGATCCAGCCGCACCTTCCGATACGGCTACCTTGTTACGACTTCACCCCAGTCACTTATCCTACCTTCGACTGCTGCTACCTTACGGTTTGCTCACAGGCTTCGGGTATTACAAGCTCCCATGGTGTGACGGGCGGTGTGTACAAGACCCGGGAACGCATTCACCGCAGCATTCTGATCTGCGATTACTAGCAACTCCATCTTCATGTACTCGAGTTGCAGAGTACAATCCGAACTGGGAAAGGCTTTTTGAGGTTTGCTTAATATCGCTATCTTGCTTCCCTTTGTACCTTCCATTGTAGCACGTGTGTAGCCCAGGGCATATAGGGCATGATGATTTGACGTCATCCCCACCTTCCTCCGATTTGTCATCGGCAGTCTCTTTAGAGTTCCCATCCGAAATGCTGGCAACTAAAGATAAGGGTTGC
>NZ_KV804693.1:0-1427 GCF_001811425.1 Peptoniphilus sp. HMSC062D09
CCCTCCCCTTATCTTAAAAATTCCTGTTCTTTTGTAGTTTGTTTTTCTTCTGTTTTACTTGCTTCCTGATAGGCTCTTATCTGTCCTAAGATAGATGGTTTATCACCCGTTTTCTGTGTGGCTTCCTCTTTGGTATGCAAATTATCTTCAACATCATAGGTTGACTCAAAATAATCGCTGTCCTTAAAGTCATTGTCATATCTGTCAGCAATTCCATCATTATCAAGGTCTTTAGAAAGTGGATCATAGAAGTTCCCTTCATCATCAATTTCAAGTCCCATTGCTTGCTTTAATTCTTCTTCATCTACCGAAACAAAGGTATTAAACTCTCCATTTTCCATTTCAAATTTTATGACATCAAGAGCCTTTTCAACACTTCCATTTTCCTTTACATAATCATAATGACTTACTACCACATCATTTACATATTGAGTTGCTGTATAATTCTCAAGATCTAACTCAAACTGTATGCCATGTCTTTCATCCGGTGTATCAGTATAAGCAATTCCTATGTGCTTTAAATCAGGATATAGAGCGTCAAACTCATCATAACTATGATTTTCTTCATACTCTCTGTTGCAGAAGTCAATGATGGCTCGTTTTACATCTTCTACAAGAGGATTATCATTTCTCTTTTCTTCCACTTCTCCCATATCAAGGAGCTTATTCAGTTCTGCCAAGCGAAGCACCTTATTCTTTAGTTCATCAGCTTTTTCAAAAGGCTTTTGTAATTCCTCTTTGGCATTTTCAAGCTGTTCTTTTGTGCTGAAGAGCTTTTCTTCAAGCCTCTTTAATTTCTCAGGCATTTTCTCAAGAGAATTATCCAGTCTTGTAATATTACCGTCCGCACTCGTTCCAAGCTCTCCTGAATGCTTTGCAGCACCGTTTAAGTTGAAGTTATGCTCATTGGTGAAGAAATTGTAACTTACCTCTAAATCCATGTTTCTATACTTACCGATAACTTTGCTTTCATTGATTTTTACTTTAGAAATAGCTTCAAGCAGCTTTTCTCCGGCTAATTTCTTATCCGTAATTTTCTCACCTAAAATGGTAATGGAAGTAAACTTTTCCTCTCCTTCCGCTTTAGGTTCAACTTCTGATATATCTTTCTTGACAGCTTCTATGAGTTTTTCCGTTCTTGAAATTTCTTCCGGATAGTTTTTAGCAACCTTATCCTCTAATCTGTAACGGTTGGACTTGTAGTTAGCTTCAAGCATTTTTAGTTTTGTAACCTCATTATCCAAATCCATCTTTTCCTTGATTTTCGGATCACCTGTAGCAAGGGCTTTAATCTCTGCATAGTTTAAGCTGCTTTCGTCCACATCTTCCGCCACTCTTACAGGTGTTTTGCTTGTCATAATCTGAGAAATGAACTTCTGTTTATTCTCGATGGTCTGCCAAAGGTACGCATCAAAGGTATTCTCCGT
>NZ_KV804694.1:0-272 GCF_001811425.1 Peptoniphilus sp. HMSC062D09
GTAGTCCCCGCGTGTGCGGGGGTGATCCTTGAGGCTTTAGATTTCTCGTACCTCTCACTTAGTAGTCCCCGCGTGTGCGGGGGTGATCCTAAACAACCCTGACGGCAGTACAAGAACGACTAGTAGTCCCCGCGTGTGCGGGGGTGATCCTACTTCATCTATTCTTGGTTCTATTGATTCAATGTAGTCCCCGCGTGTGCGGGGGTGATCCTAGAAATTACCAACTTTGGGAAAAACTTTATTAGTAGTCCCCGCGTGTGCGGGGGTGATCC
>NZ_KV804695.1:0-6377 GCF_001811425.1 Peptoniphilus sp. HMSC062D09
GAGAATACCTTTGATGCGTACCTTTGGGTGCGACATGAAGTCGCTTAATTTAACTGTTTGGCAAAATGACCAAACCAACTATTCCGTTAGTTGAGCCGAGTATCGACTGCACTTAGGTGTGGTAAGCCGATATTAAAGTAGCCCTACTTGAGGTAAAACCGTGAGGTAATACCGAAACTACTAGCAACAAAGTGGTTAGGGAGCGAGGCTTGATAATATGGCTAACATATGTGAACTACTGATAAATGTCGTTAAGGCGAACAGGCTAAAGTTGCTGATAAGCCTGAACCAAAATGGTGTGTAGTCGGATAATCCTTTCCATAGTGAGATTACACGGACAAAAAGACTACCGGCAGAGAGGTAGAGCCTAAGTTATCAATGTTAATTAAGTGAAACATGGTAAGCCTGTACTATTGCCATAAGGCAAGGCAAATCGTAAGAAATGCTGATAATGGTGCAGGTAAAGGAGAATGGAAAAAGCGAATGCCATCTTGTAATGAGATGGATAGGGGTTCAAAATTTGCCCTAACTTGAAAGAGTGCAGACTTCCATTTGGTTTTTAATCACAAGAGAACTTGTAGAATTTTTGAAAGGAGAAAGCAAATGAACAGTAAAATGTGTGCTACTACTAACAGAGCTAAAAACTGGGAAAGTATAGACTTTTCTCTAGCAGAAAGCTATGTTAAAAAACTACAAATGCGTATTGTGAAAGCGTGGAAAATGAGTAAATATGGAAAGGTAAAATCTTTACAACATTTACTCACAACTTCATTTTATGCAAAAGCCTTGGCTATTAAGAGGGTAACTGAAAATCAAGGCAAGAAAACAAGTGGTGTTGATGGTGAATTATGGCTAACATCACAGGCAAAGTATAAGGCGATAGAAAAGTTAAATTTAAGAGGATATAAACCTAAGCCTCTTAAAAGAGTGTATATACCAAAGAAAAATGGGAAGAAAAGACCTCTCAGCATTCCTACAATGACAGATAGAGCAATGCAAACCCTATATAAATTTGCACTTGAACCCATAGCAGAAACTACTGCTGACCCTAATTCTTATGGATTTAGGGCAAAAAGATGTACACAAGATGCTATCGAGCAGTGTTTTACATCACTTAATAAAAAGAAATCTGCAAAATGGGTACTTGAGGGAGATATAAAAGGGTGTTTTGATAATATAAGTCATGAATGGATATTAAATAATATCCCAATGAACAAGAAATTATTAAAACTTTGGCTTGAGTGTGGATATATAGAAAAACAAAAACTATTTCCAACAGAAACAGGAAGTCCCCAAGGCTCACCAATATCACCTATTATTTCTAATATGGTATTAGATGGTCTAGAAAAAGCAATCAAAGAGAAATACCATAGAAGAACAGTAAATAAGAAAACATATTTCCCAAAGGTTAACTTTGTTAGATATGCAGATGATTTCATCGTTACAGGGGAAAGTGCAGAATTGCTTGAAAATGGTGTAAAGCCAATCATTGTAAAATTCTTGGCTGAAAGAGGTTTAGAATTATCAGAGGAAAAGACACTCATAACACACATAAATGACGGTTTTGATTTTCTTGGAGTTAATATTAGGATGTATAAAGATAAGTTGCTTACAAAACCATCTGATAAGAACTTCAAGGCTATTGTCGATAAAATCAGACGAATCATAAAAGATAATCCGTCAATGAAACAAGAAATTTTGATCAGAAAATTAAATCCAATCATTATAGGTTGGGTAAACTATCAGAAATATAATGTTTCATCTAAAGCCTTTGAAAAACTTGACTATGAAATATATAAAAGCTTGTGGACCTGGTGCGTTCGTCGACACCCAAAGAAAGGTAGAAAATGGATAGCTAAGAAATACTTCCATACCATTGGAAATAGAACCTGGACTTTCAGTGTAGCAACTGGCGACAGAATGGAAAATGGCGAGAAATACTATCTTCGTCTTAAATATGCTACAGACACTGATATTAAACGATTTACCAAGATACAAGCTGAAGCAAATCCATTTGATGAAAATTGGCAAATATACTTTGAAGAAAGAGAAGAGTTAAAAATACGAAACGAACTTAAAGGACGTACAGTTATAAATAGACTGTATAAAACGCAAAATGGAATATGCCCTGTTTGTGGAGAGAAAATAACTATTGATACAGACTTTAGAGTACATCAAACAATTCAAAATAACATTACCCTTAAAACTTTAGTACACCCTTGGTGTCATAGAAAATTGCATATAAATGATGAAGAAAACACGCTGGCTCTTTAATTAGGGCTTATAAAAACTTGAGCCGTGTGAGGGGAAACTCTCATGCACGGTTCTTAGAGGGGAAAGGGATAGTAATATCCCCGACCTACTCGACCAAACGATAGAGAATAAGCAGAAATTTATTTCTCAGATTATGACTTCAAAGACTCCTGTTCGTGTGGCGGAAGATGTGGACGAAAGCTCCCTTAACTATGCAGAGATTAAAGCCCTTGCCACTGGCGATCCTAAGATTAAAGAAAAGATGGATTTGGACAACGAGGTTACAAAACTTAAAATGCTTGAAGCAAACTATAAGTCCAATCGTTACAGATTAGAGGATAAAGTGTCGAAAAACTATCCTGAAGAAATCGCAAGAACGGAAAAGCTCATTGAAGCTGTAAAAAAAGATATATCCAATGTAGAGCCAAAAGCGGAAGGTGAGGAAAAGTTTACTTCTATTACTATTGCAGGAGAAAAGATTACCGATAAGAAATTAGCCGGAGAAAGACTGATTGAAGCTATAAAGACCGTAAAATTAAATGAAAGCAAGGTTATAGGTAAGTATAGGAATATGGATTTAGAGGTAAGTTACAACTTCTTCACTAATTCACATAACTTTAGCTTAAACGGTGCTGCAAAGCATTCGGGAGAGCTTGGAACAAGTGCGGACGGGAATATTACAAGACTGGATAACGCTCTTGAGAAAATGCCTGAGAAATTAAACAGGCTCGAAGAAAAACTTATCAGTACAAAAGAACAACTGGAAAATGCCAAAGAGGAATTAAAAAAGCCTTTTGAAAAAGCTGATGAGCTGAAAACTAAGATGTTAAGACTTGCAGAACTGAATAAGCTACTCGATATGGGAGAAGTGGAAGAAAAGAGAAATGACAATCCTCTTGTGGAAGATGTAAAGAGGGCGATTATTGACTTCTGCAACAGAGAGTATGAAGAAAACCACAGCTATGATGAGTTTGACACATTGTATCCTGATTTAAAACATATCGGTATCGCCTATACCAATACACCGGATGAAAGACATGGTATTCAGTATGAGCTTGATTTAGAAGCTAAAACATGGACACAGTATATTGATGATATGCCTATCAAAACAGAGAGCTTCGACTATGAAAACAAGGGAGAAAATGAAGCTCTAAGGAATATGAAAAATGAAATAGAAATGTCCTCTTTTAACGATTTGGTTTATGTTGATTCAGAAGATTTAAGAGCAGCAACGGGTCTTGATATTGACGATGAAGGCAACTTCTATGATCCACTTTCTAAAGACCTCGATAATGACGGTATTCCTGATAGATATGACAATGACTTTAAGGACAGTGATTATTTTGAGTCAACTTATGATGTGGAGGACAATCTTCATAGTAAAGAAGAAACCACACAAAAATCAGGTGATAAGCCATCTATTTTAGGACAGATAAGAGCCTATCAAAATGAAAGTAAAACAGAAGAAAAGCAAAAAACAAAAGAACAGGAATTTTTAAGATAAGGGGAGGGAAACCTCCCTTTTGCCATGAAAGGAGATAAAAACATGGATTACAAAACAATGAGAAATCAAATAGAAGATATGGTAAATGATAATCATAAGGACTTTGTAAAGGCGATTATAAGTATGGAAAAAGGTATCAACGATGAAAGTGCTTTGGATAAGCTCTATGAGGCTTATATGGACAATGACAGCCTTAATTTACTGCATGAGGAATTTGATTATATGATTGAAGATTTAAGGGAACAGGGGCAGATAAAAGACCTGCCTTATGCTCAGGAAGAAAAGGATAATCTTATCAATATTGTTGGAAATATCGTTGGAGAGGTTGATGTAGTTGAAAGGGAAAATAAGAACGGAGAAGCCTTTAAGGTAGCGAATTTCTCCGTAGTATCTAAAGATGATGAAGGGAATAAGGTCTATCATAATTGCTCGGCATACGGAGAAAAAAGCGATATTCCAAAGGACTTTAAGCAGGGAGATTTTGTTAAGCTCTTTGGACAAATCAGAACCTCCATTGATGATAACGGCAAGGAGCATAGCAACATCAGGATACTTTCTTCAAAGCTGTTAAAGGCAAAGGAACAAATGAAAGGACAAGAAGAAAAGAAAGAATCTGTACTTGGGGCTATCAAAAAATATCAGGCTGAAGATAAGGAAAAGCCGAAAGAAAAGAAAGAAGTAAGCAAAGAAGCTGAGAGATAAATTTACGGTCGGTGTGGTCTTAGGACTGCACCGACTATTTTTTTATTGGTCTTGAATTGCCAAATCAAGGTAGAAAAAGAGGAGAGAAAAAATTATCTCTCAATCTCCTTGCCCATGTAAATTCCATAGTTCTTTCGTATTTGATAAAGCTCGTCCATAGTAGATTTTGAGGAAGAATACTCTTTCATGAGGATATTCTTTTTTTCTTGCAGTTTATCAAGTCTATCTAAAATATTCTTTGAATTTGGAAGTTTAGAATAGGAGCTTTTCAGCTTGGAAAGAGCAGTTTCATAGAGCGTGATTTGCGATTTGTATTCTTCAAAAAATGCCTTGTCCGATGGATTTGCCTTATATTCTTTGTAGTAGGCTCGATATTTTTTAACAGTATGAACTTGTTCCATAGTATCAGAAAGTAGCTGCATGTCCTTATCAATTTCTTTGATTTTATCTTGTAAACCTTGTCTTTCTTCAGCACTTTTTTTGATATATTCATCAAGCTGTTTAACGGAGTTAATGCCATGTTCTCTGATGAAAATAACTGATTCAGCCATTGTATTAAGGTTATGTTTTGTTGCCCAATATTCATAACCTTTGCTCTCTTTCACTTTGGCATTGGTATTCATATTGATGACATTTCCTATTCGTTTTTTGACAGCAGGATCCTTAATAGCACTCCTTTCTGTAATACGCTCTTTTAATCTTTCTTCGGTATAATCTTCGCCAATCGTCTTAGACCTTGTAAATCTCTGATTATCTTTTGGCTTAAAAGCTATATGTTTTCCATGCTTTATTTCATAACCAAGTTCCGCCATTTTCTTTAGAAATTCTTCCCAATCTTTAGACTGTTTTATCAAACGATCAATGTCAAATTGAAGCCTGCTTTTCCAAGAATTACCTTTCTTAGATTGCTCATTTTCATACCATGACTTACCATTTGTTTTGTACTTTCTCTTATAGCTCTCGTAGAACTCATCAATCACAGAAAGGTTATTATCCTTGCATAGCTTATCGCTTTGATACCTGATTTGGTGGTAACTTCTCTTGTTGGACTGATAGCATTTGCCCGTTACCATATTTACATTATTAAATATGACGTGATTATGAATATGCCCTTTATCTATATGGGTAGATAAGACAAATTCGTACTCATCCTTTAATATCTTTTTACATAGTTCAAGACCGATTTGATGTGCCATTTCAGGACTTGCTTCTCCGGGTAAAAAGGATTGAATGAGGTGTCTTGCAAGAACAGTTCCGTTTGTTCCTGCATCATTTCGTGTTCTTAAAAATTGAGTATGAGCAGTTTCCTGATGGCATTTATGAGTGCTTACTAAGATTTGCTCATCTGTTTTTTCTCCATTAACAATATATGAAATGGCAAGATTAAGGGTTGATTTTATAGGATGTATTTTTGTAATAGCCATAAAATTTAATCACCTCCTGAAGTCCTGTTAAGCAGCAGGGAATGAATTTGCCACAACTCTTTTGAGAAATGTTCAATCTGCTTTTTCATATCGTTTATATCATCTTTGTAGATTATGCCGGTCGAATTTACACGCTTTGCAATCTGATTTATGTTGTTTGTAGCGTTGGAAAGCAAGCCCTGTAAATCTCTAAACGGCTCTAAATCCACTTGATATATTTCCTTTTCTAAAACGCATTTGCGAATAAAAAGGCTCATATTTCTACACTTAGCAAGTTTTCTTTTCTCCTCAAAAAGAGCCTTTTCTTCTTCGGTTAATTTAATTTCAAGTCTTTCATTTCGTATTCTATTTGCCATAGGTAAATCCTCCTTTGAATGTATTTCGGGGTCTTAGGGTACACCCTAACAAGTTAAAAATTGATAAAAAAAGAAGCAGATCCCAGAGGGCTGCTTCATCAATTTTTTCGTAAGTGTCCGTACACTTACTGTGCTTGC
>NZ_KV804695.1:6477-14454 GCF_001811425.1 Peptoniphilus sp. HMSC062D09
GTACACTTACTGTGCTTGCTACAAAAGAATAATTAGAGTAGCAAGCGTTAAGCTTATATTTGATTGGTTGAGAATATTATATCATAGATAGTAAAAAAATCATATTTTAATTAAGTAGTCAGGCATTTACTTTTTCCTAAAAGTGAAGTATACTTCGCATATGAAGCGCACTTCACTTTTTATGATGAGGGAGTTTATGAAAAATATACTTAAACAATTAAGAGAAAATAAGCAGTGGACCCAAAAGGAATTGTCAACTAAATTAGGAGTTTCTACGAGAACAATAATTTCTTTAGAGAAGGGGTATTTTAATCCATCAATAAAAGTTGCATATAAGTGCAGTTTAATATTTGGGTGTCCAATGGAAAAGATATTTTGTCTTAAAGAAAATTATTATAGTGATATGGAAGAGATGTAGGGTAGATAATATGGATTATATGAGCCATCTTTATGGAAGAAATAAGAAAAAAATAGTGGAGAATTCAAAAGGCAGGATTTGTGAATATTGTGATTTGGAAAATGGAAAGTATGTCATTACAGAGTATGAAGTCTTTAAGGGTGTAAGAGTATTCTATAACGATATACACACATCAAAAATTACAAGTAGTATTCCTAAGGATTCTCTTAATGAAAAGCGATATGAAATCAATCATTGTAGAGAAGGAAGGTTTGAGTGTGTATTAAGAGACGGAACTGTAACATATATGGAAGCTGGGGATTTTGCAATTAACTTAATAAGTAACAGTTCTAAAGAATCATTTTTCCCCATAAGTCATTATCATGGCATTACTTTTTGTATTACACCTTCAGAGTTTGATGATGAACTACATCTTTTAGAAAAAATGTTTGGGATTAACTATGAAGATGTTTTGGCTGACCTATGCCACGATAATAAACTTTTTATTCAGAGAGCTACATCTGAGATTGAACATATTTTTTTTGAAATGTATAAAGTACCGGATGATATTTTGGTTGGATATTTAAAAGTCAAATTTCAAGAGCTGTTTTTATACCTTACAACAGTGCAGAATAATATATCTTATAGTGATAGGCAGTATTTTGTTAAAAATAATATTGAAATCGCTAAAAAGATAAATGTGTATGTGTTGGAGAATTATAATAGAACATTGACCTATGAGAAATTATCTGAAAAATTCCATATAAAAATTACTACAATGAAAAATTGTTATAAGAGTATTTATGGAGAAACTATTAACGATACAATAATTAAAAAGCGATTGGAAGTAGCTGCAAATTTACTAAAAAATTCATCACTTTCCATTACCGAAATTGCTCTTGAAGTTGGTTATACAGACCACTCTAAATTCTCGAATGCTTTCAAAAAAATGTACAATATTACTCCCAGTAAATATAAAAAGATGTCTAAAATAGCACATTCAGTCTAATTGGTCAAGAAATCATGGTTAGATGATGCTAACATTAGTGTTGCTTATAGAAAAGCAGACAACTTCTAACGAAGCTTGCGAACTTATTATACGAGGAGGAACACTTATGGAAAACACAAAAAAATTATCCATAAAAGATTTAGCAACTATAGGAATCTTTTCTGCAATCATGATTGTTGTTTTTATTGCATTTTCTATGTTAACTGGAGCATCTCTATTTTTTAACATGATTTTCAATGCAGTGTTTACAGCGTTAATTTTGGGACCTTTTTTCGTTTATATGGCGATGAAAGTTGGAAAGCCCGGAGTTGCTCTAATTTATAATATCTTACAAGCAGTTTTGGCAACTGTGTTTATGGGACCGTTTATGATTCCTTGGTTTGTAGGTGGTGGTATCATCGCAGAATTATCCATGATAGGCACTGATAGTTATAGGAATATAAAAAGAATTACGATTGCTTGGATTATCACATCTCTTACAAGAGCTGCTCATGGAATGAGTGAAATATGGTTTTTCAAAGATGCGTTTCTTAAAACAGGGGTGTCTCCGGAACAGGTTCAGATTCAAACACAATATTATACAGATGCGAAGTGGGTTATTATTTCTTTGGCATCAACTGTAGTGGCGGCTGCAATTGGATGCTATTTAGGAAATAAGATGACAGAAAAACACTTTAAAAAGACAGGTATAATAAAGTAATGCATTTGGACTTACGCTCCAAAGTTGCGGTATTTTTTAGTACAGTATTTTTGGCTTCGGTATTGTCCAAAGATACTGTATTTTTTTTGCTGACCGTCATCCTATTACTATATGTTGCCGTATTAGGATATAGCAAATCTACCGTAAAAATTGTGTTTGCGATAGCAATCATTAGCATTATGAGATTGGTTTCAAAAGGAAACGGATTTGGAATTATGCTTCCTGAAATGTTTCTTTTTATAATTATCAGGACATTAGTTATTATTTTGTCTGTCATACCGATTATAAAAACACCTCCGGGAGAATTGATGGCTGTGATGAAGAAAATGAAAGTCCATAGGAATATAGCATTGCCACTTATTTTTATGATGAGGTTTTTTCCGGTAGTAAGAAGTGAATTTTCGGAGATTATTGATTCATTAAAATTAAGAGGCTTAATTTCTTTTAGAAAGCCGTTTGTTACAATGGAATATTTGTTTGTACCTATGATGTTCTCTTCTTCTAAAATTGCCGAGGAATTGGCTGCGGCATCTGAAGTAAGAGGGATCTCTGCCAATGGAAAACATACATCAAGAAGAGAAATAAAATTTAGAAAAATTGATTCTATTGTAGTTATATTGACTGTTCTGCTTACGGTAGGTTTGTACTTTATGGAAGGAGTGATGATGAGATGATCAAACTTAAAAATGTAAGTTTTTCATATAATCAGGACTCCCGAAATATTGTTGAAAATATAAACATAGAAATTAAAAAGGGAGAAGTTGTAGCCTTCATTGGAGCCAGTGGATGTGGAAAGACAACGCTGACCAGGATTATCAATGGACTTGCGTATAAGTTTTATGGCGGGAAGCTAAATGGAAACATTACAATAGATGGCATGAATCCATGTGAAAAAGAATTGTACGAAATAGGAAGAAGAGTGGGTTCAATTTTTCAAAATCCTAAAAGTCAATTTTTTGCAGAAAATGTAGAAGATGAAATTGCATTTGGATTGGAAAATTATGGCGTAGACCGAGAAAAAATTTCGAGAAGAATTAGAGAAGCACTTTCCTCAATCAATGGAGAAAATTTAATTGATAAGAGCTTATTTCATCTTTCAAGTGGAGAAAGGCAAAAAATCGCAATTGCTTCTATAAATGCTCTTGATCCACCAATTTATGTTTTTGATGAGCCGTCAGCCAATCTTGATATGAAAAGTGTAGAAGCTTTAAGAAAATTGATGCTTTCATTGAAAACACAAGGGAAAACGATGGTGATTTCCGAACATAGAATTTACTATCTGAAGGATCTTGTTGATAAATATTACTACCTTGAAGATGGTGAGATTAGATATTCTTTTTCGGAAAATGAACTTCTGTCAAGCAGTAATGACTTTTTTAGAACAGCAGGGCTAAGGGCATATTCTTTAGAATGTGTTGTCCCAAAAGCAAAGAAAATAAAAGAAGTAAATTCTATGGAATTAGATAGAATAAGCTTTTCATACAAGAATGAGAAGATCATAAATGAGCTAAGTTATTCTTTTAATAGTGGAAATGTTTATGGAATTATAGGAGATAACGGCGTTGGTAAAAGCACTTTATTCAAAATTATGAGTGGTTTGCTTAAAGAACAGAAAGGCAATTTGTCTATAAATGGTGAAATAATTAAGAAGGCAAAAAGAAAGAGAAGAATATATTATCTGTCAAACAATCCTGACAGTAATTTATTTGAGGCTTCTCTTGAAGATGAGTTGAGACTAAATGATTCAAAGGCAGATATAGATTTAATCTTGCATCAATTTCATTTGGAAGAGGCTAAAGATTTGCATCCTCAAATTTTGTCAGGAGGTCAAAAGCAGAGATTGACTATCGCAGCAGCAGAACTTTTAGAAAGGGATGTATATTTGTTTGATGAGCCAACAAGTGGTTTAGATGGACATAATATGCAAATTATTTCAGAAAGAATGAAAGGGCTTCAAGAAAAACAGAAAATCATACTTATCATTTCTCATGATTATGAGTTTCTTATGACCTCTTGCAATAAAATTTTATATTTAGACGGACAATCTTTTAAAGAGTTTTCTGCGGAAAATGATAAAGAAAAAATATTGGAAATATTAAAAGGTGAGGTGAAGAACTATGTTTAATAGCGGATTATTAAAGTATTCCGGTAAATACAAATATCTGACTGTTTTGTCGTGTGTACTATCCATTTTGAGTGCTGCAATGTCAATCATTCCATTAGTTTGTATTTATCAAATTATAAGATTATATGTCGAAAATTCAAGCACGAAAAGCATAATGTATTATGGCGAAATCGCTGTAATTTCATCTGTTTTGGGTATTGCTTTGTATTTTGTGGCATTGTCTTTAGCCCATATATCTGCTTTTAGAGTTGCTAAAAATTTAAAATCACAAGCAATCGATAAAGTGATAGATATGCCGTTAGGATTTTTTGAAATGAAATCTACAGGCGAAATCAGAAAAATTATTGATGAAAACACCATTTTAACAGAAGATTTTTTAGCACATAAATTACCGGATTTTGCGGCGACTGCAATTATGCCACTTATCATTGTAATTAGTTTTTTCTTTTTTGATTGGAGATTAGGTGCTGCTTGCTTTATCCCGTTAATCATTTCTGTGATATGTATAAAGATGATGATGGGCGGAGAAAATAAATTTATGATGGGTAAAATCATGACATTGCAAGAGCAGATGAATAAAGAAGCTGTTGAGTATGTTCGTGGTATACCGATTATCAAAGTATTTCAGCAAACTGTATTTAGCTTCAAAAAATTTCATAATACGATTATGAGTTATAGAGATTTGGTGGCAGGCTACGCAAAAGCTTGTCGTATGCCTAAAACTATTTTCGGGGTTATGTTAAACAGTTTTTTTGTGTTTTTGATAGCTGTAGCTGTAGTTTTATTTAATTCAGCAAGCGATCCAATCGCAGTATTTTTGGATTTGATTTTTTTCATATTACTTAGCCCTTTAATTTCTACAACAATGATGAGGCTAATGATGACTGGAGAGAACTTAATTCAAGCAAAGGAAGCTTTAAATAGAATTGAAACAATTATCTGTGATGATTCATATATAGAAAATGGTAGTGATGAATTCCCTGAAAATACAGAAATTGTTTTTTCGGATGTTTGTTTTTCATATCCTGAGCAAGAAAAAAATGTTATAGAGCATGTATCGTTTGAAATTTCAAAAAATCAAAAGGTTGCTTTTGTTGGTTTATCAGGCTCCGGAAAAAGTACCATTCTTTCTTTGATAGGGAAATTTTTTAAGGTTAACTCAGGAACGATAACGATTGGTAGCAAGAATATAAATGAAATAAGAAATAGTGAACTTATGAAAAATATTTCCTTTGTTTTCCAAGACAGCAAACTATTTAACGGAACCTTACTTGAAAATATAAGAGTAGGAAATCCTAATGCATCTTTAGAAGAAGTAGATAAAGCTATTACAGTTGCGCAGTGTCAAAGTATTATTGATAAACTTCCGAACGGTATAAATAGTATTTATGGCAGTAAAGGGATTTTCCTTTCCGGTGGAGAAAGACAGAGAATTGCACTGGCAAGAGCTTTTGTTAAAGATTCTCCAATTATTGTTTTTGATGAAGCAACATCAGGTTGTGATGCTGAAAATGAGTTTTATATCAATAAAGCAATTACAGAAATTTCAAAGAATAAAACTGTAATTTTGGTGGCTCATAGATTAAATACTGTAATTGATGCAGACAAAATAATTGTCATGGATAAAGGAAAAATCGTTGAGCAAGGTACTCATAATGATTTAGTTGAAAGTAATGGAGCATACGCAAATATGTGGAAACAATATCAAGGTGCTTCAGATTGGAGGCTATAAGATGTTTAATAAAATAAAAGAAAAATATCATTTGTCGGATGCTGAAGCAATACTGATTAAAAAAGGAATATTATTTAACACATTATCCAATATTTCTAAAATGTTACCTGTTGGAATATGTGCTTATGTATTATCGCAGATGTATTCAATCATCACAAATAAAAATTATAGTGTAGAATTGCCTATTTTAATGTATTTAGGTGTATCTGCGACAGCTATTTTACTTATGATTTTGTTATCGTACATAGAATACACAAAAACATTCATTGATATTTACCAAGAGAGTGCAAATAGAAGAATTAGTATTTCGGAATTTTTAAGAAAACTTCCGTTGTCGTTTTTTGCGAAAAGAGATATTTCGGATCTTACTACCGTAGTAATGACAGATACATCAGGAATTGAACATGCGTTAGCTCATGTTATTCCTCAGTGTTATGGGACGGTTTTGTCCACTGTAGTAATCTTTTTGTCTATGTTAATATTTAACTTTAAAATGGCAATGTCATTATTTTGGGTGATACCGATTGCTTTTGCGGTAGTTTTATTATCCAGAAAACTTCAAAAGAGTTACAGTGAAAAATTTAAAAGTGAGAAGTTGGCATCATCTGATCAAATACAAACAATACTGGAAATGATTAAAGAGATAAAGTCGTTTTCTTTGGAGGAAAAACAAAAAAAGTCTATAAAAGTTCAGTTGGATGCTTTTGAAAAGAAACAAAGAGAATCTGAATTGTTTTCTGCAACTATTTTAGCGTCAGCACAGATGGTTCTCAAATTAGGTATAGCAACCGTAATTTTGGTAGGAGCTTATTTACTGTTGCATGGAGAAATTGATTTATTCACATATATTATTTTCTTGTTTTCTGCTGGTTTAATATATGATCCTATTCATGCGTTGATGAATTCTTTGACAGAGATTTTTTCCACAGATGTATTGGTTAAAAGAATGGATGATATAAAAAAAGAACATATCAATGTTGAGCCATTTTCTGCGAAAACTGATGATATGAGTATTAAGTTTGATAATGTAACATTCGGATATGATGATGAAGATGTTCTCAAAAATGTTACATTTACAGTAAAATCTGGATCTAAAACGGCATTAGTAGGTTCTTCTGGTTCGGGTAAATCGACTGTATTGAAGTTAGCTGCCGGATTTTATAAAGCAAGTTCAGGCAATATATTTTTAGGTGGAACCGATATTTCAAATGTGGATGATGAATCCTTGCTAAAATATTATTCTGTAGTTTTTCAGGATGTATTGCTTTTTGATGGAACAATTATGGATAACATTCGACTGGGAAATAAAAATGCAACGGATGATGAAGTAATAAAAGCGGCAAAATTAGCAAATTGCGATAGCTTTGTGTCAAATTTACCTAATGGATATATGACTACAATAGGTGAAAACGGCAAGCTGTTATCAGGAGGCGAAAAACAGAGAATATCGATAGCGAGAGCAATCATTAAAGATGCACCAATTGTTTTGCTTGATGAAGTTACCTCGGCGTTAGACATTCAAAATGAAAATCTAATACAGAAAGCGGTTAGCCATATAACAAGAAACAAAACTGTTATTGTGATTGCTCATAAGTTAAATACAATCAAAGATTGTGATAATATTTTGGTTTTTGACAAGGGGAAAATTGTTGAGCAAGGAACACATGAAGAATTATTAAAGCAAAATGGATATTACAAAAAATTATATGATATGAGTGCATGAATATTTTGAAATGGAAAAGAGAGGAAAATTTATGTAATTGTAAGCATAGATGGAGGAAGAACATGGAAAAGTTTATGTATCTATTTGAAAAAATAAATAACAATAAAAATTGTCATTTTTTCTATATACTCCTTTAAACAATTTAATATAGTTAAAGAAAGAGCAGGTTTCTTTCATTTTAGAGGACTTCTTATGCCAAGATGCAGAAGTCCTCCTTTTTTTGCCTGAAAACAATCGGACAGAAAAAGAATGGAGGAAATAAAATGCCAAAAGAATATTACCTTTATGTCA
>NZ_KV804696.1:0-448 GCF_001811425.1 Peptoniphilus sp. HMSC062D09
AAATCATAACCACCGGCTAAGCCGGTGGTTTGTTTTGCCCCTATAAGGGGCTGTTACCGGCAGCATTCCATGCTTTGAACTTTCTTTCTCGTGCACCAATTTTCACAGCTGGTGCTAAAGCACCTTATTTTTTGCTTTTGTTTACTTGCTCACCCGTAAACGGGTCTACAAATTCTTTTATACTTATTTGATCTGCCATGTAATCTTCTTTTAATTGATTTTTTATATATTCTTGTATTTTTTTCGCATTCTTCCCTGCTGTGTCTACATAATATCCTCTACACCAGAAGTGTCTATTTCCATATTTATATTTTAAGTTTGCATGCCTATCAAATATTATTAGACTGCTTTTTCCTTTTAAATAGCCCATTGTTTGGGATATGCTATATTTTGGTGGAATTTCTAACAACATATGAATATGATCTGGACAACATTCTGCTTCTATTAT
>NZ_KV804697.1:0-84070 GCF_001811425.1 Peptoniphilus sp. HMSC062D09
TTTTTTTTTTAACTATTTGCTTCCAATAAAGTAAAAGTCTGAGCCTTCATTAATTTTTGAGTGAACGCCATATTCGTAGCCGTGAAGTTCCATTATGGTCTTCACAATATATAAGCCAAGACCTGTTCCAATCTCTGGTCTCGTGTGGTTGTTTCTCACCCTGTAAAACCTGTCCCAAATGCCCTTGATGTCCTCTTCCTCGATGCCTATTCCTCTGTCGATGCAGTGAAATTCAGTTTTTTCTTCATCGCCTCTAATTACTAACTTTATTTCCTTATTTACTGGCGAATAATTTATGGCATTGTTTATTAAATTATAAATGACTTGATTTATTTTTGACCTGTCGCCTAAAATTCTCGTGTCACCCTGTGAATCAATTACAAAGCTGTAATCAGAATAATTTTTATTGATTTTAAACCTATCTAAGACTTCATGGACAGAATCCTCTAAGTCAAATTCTTCCTTTTTAATCTCTTCAAGATTAGATTCAATTTTTGAAAGATCCAGCAAATCATTTACTAGGGCAGTTAAATTGTCAGCTTCACTGATAATTGTCTCAAGGTGTTTGTTCCTCAAAGTTTCATTTGGACCAGATATATCCCTAATCATTTCGCCATAGGACTTTATAACAGTAAGTGGTGTCTTTAAGTCGTGACTTACATTTGCCACTAAGTCCTTTCTCATTTCAATTGTCTTTGTAAGTTCATTTTTTGCATAGTTAAGGGTGTTGGAAAGGTCGTCGATTTCTGTGTATTCGCCCTTCCTAAACTGAACCTTATAATCTCCTCTGGCAAGTTCCTTAGCAGTGTTTGACATCCTTACAAGGGGTCTTGATAGTCTTCTTGAAACAAAATATGCAGTGATTGATGCAAAAATAAGAGCCAAGAAAGAAATAATTATTAAAATTCTTCTTATTACATCAACTGTTGCGTCCACCGGCTTTAAAACTGAATTTATGTAGAGATAATAATCTTCTCCATCAGTGTTCCCAAGGTAGCCTGCATAAATAATTGATGGGTCCTTTAAGTTTTCATACCTAACTGTATAAATTTTATAAGTCCTGTTATCCCTTTTTAGTGAACCAAAAAACTTGTCAAAATTTTCCCAAATCATTCTAGGTCTCTCAACAAATTCGTCAAACAACCTTAGAGGAAAGACCCAAGCACCATTTTCGTCTAAGACTTTAATTTCAAGACCCTTTGTGTTGGCGTAATTGGAAAGTTTCGTCTCAAAATCCTCGGAATTATATTCACTTCTCAGTTCGTTGCCCACCTTTGTAACTTCACGAATTTTCATTGTTTCGTAAAAGCTTGACAAGAAAACTGTTTGAAAAAGCCAAATAGAAATTAAAATTAGTCCAGCAAAAATTACAAAGGACTTCCACAACTTAAATAGGATGCTGTTTTTGTCAATTTTTACTCTCCTTATTTCTTTAATTTCTTGTATCAAATTTATATCCCACTCCTCTTACAGTAATAATAAATTTTCTGTATTCCTTAATTGAATTTCTAAGCATTTTTATGTGAGTGTCTACTGTTCTGTCTTCGCCATAAAAATCATAGCCCCAAACTTGGTTTAAAAGCTTGTCCCTTGAAAGGGCAATATTTTTATTCTTAACCATGTAGACTAAAAGGTCGTACTCCTTTGGAGTAAGCTCTACAATTTCGTCATCAACAAAGACAACTCTTCCGTCTAAATCAATTTTTAGACCTTCGAACTCCATAGTATTGTTTTCTTCAACCTTATTATTTCTATTTACAATTACATTTAACCTTGCCATGAGTTCCTTTGGAGAGAAGGGCTTAGTGACATAATCGTCAATTCCAATTTCAAAGCCAAATAATTTATCGTACTCCTCGCTTCTTGCTGAAAGCATTAAAACTGGAATGTCTTTAATCTTTTTAATTTCTTTGTAGGAAGAAAATCCATCAAGCTTTGGCATCATAATATCCATAACTATTACATCAAAATCTTCTTCGCGAACTTTATCTATTGCTTCAAGGCCGTCTCTTGCCTCGACAACTTCGTGACCTTCGAATTCAGCATAAGTTCTAATAACTTCTCTTATGCTCTTTTCATCATCAACAACTAATATCTTAAACATTTAATCACCTGCTTTATTATAATAAAAAATTGTGAATATTTAATGACAGCTTTGTTAAGGCTAATAACCAAAACTTAAATTTATATTTACATGACATAATTATATCAATACTTTTAAAAATTTGTAAAAATCTTTTTATAAGTCTTGAAATTTTTAGGTAAATAAAAAAGGTGCCAAGCTGACACCTTAATCTAAATTATATAAATTATCTTTCCTTTAATTTTTTAACAAGCATTTCGTTGGCAATTTTTGGATTTGCCTTTCCTCTTGATTTTTTCATTACTTGTCCAACTAAAAAGCCAAGAGCCCTGTCCTTTCCTTCTTTGAAGTCAATGATTGACTGCTCATTTTCGTCAAGGACTTCATCAACAATTTTTTCAATTGCAGAAGTGTCTGTCATTTGAACAAGTCCAAGCTTATCAATAATTTCCTTTGCGCCTTCTCCTGTTTCAAACATTTGTCGAAGAACTTTCTTGCCAGCATTATTGCTGATTTTTTCACTCTTAATTGAATTTAAAAGTTCAATAAATTCTTCATTGGCAAAAGGAAGTTTAAATTCTTCATCATCAGAAATTTCTACTCTTCTTAAAATTTCTGTTTGAATCCAATTTGAAAGAAGTGTGTAGTCCTTAAAGTCACTTGCCACTGTCTCAAAGAACTTTGCAAGTTCTCTTGATGATGCAAGGACTCCTGCATCTTCTCTTGTTATGCCATAATCTTTTACAAATCTTTCAATCATTTGTCCTGGAAGCTCTGGCATTTTATCTACAATTTCTTTTATCTCTTCGTCAGTAATGTGAACTATTGGTAGATCTCCTTCAGGTGCAAATCTGTAGTCGCTGGCTGTGTACTTCACCCTCATTAGGACAGTTTCATTTTTTGCATCGTCCCATCTTCTTGTAGTTCTAATTTCTTTTTCATGGTTTTCAAGAAGCTTAATGTGTCTTTCAACTTCAAAGTCTATTGCCTTCTCAACACCCCTAAAGGAGTTAAGGTTTTTAACTTCAGTTATGGCTGTCTTCTCACCAGTCTCCATGTCCTTAATGTTGACATTTACATCGCATCTTAAGGAGCCTTCTTCCATTTTGCAGTCAGAAATATTTAAAAATCTTAAAGTTGATTTTAATTTTTCAAGAAATACACGAGCTTCTTTGCCACTTGATATGTCTGGCTTAGTTACAATTTCAATTAGGGGCACGCCACATCTGTTGTAGTCCATAAGAGTTTCGTTATCTTCAGTGTGAAGGCTCTTAGCAGTATCTTCTTCCATTTGAATTTGGAAAAGTCCTATTTTTTTATTTCCCTCATCAGTTTCAATTTCAAGATAACCATCAGTGCAAATTGCATTGTCATTTTGTGTTATTTGAAATCCCTTAGTTAAGTCTGGATAGAAATAATTTTTTCTGTCAAATTTTGATTTGTTATTTATTTTGCAGTTAAAGGCAGTACCTGCCATTACTGTATAATTTACAACATTTCTATTTAAAACTGGCATACCACCAGGTAGTGCCAAGCAAACTGGGCACACATTTGTATTTGGTTCATCTCCAAAGGAGTTCTTGCATGAACAAAAAGCCTTTGTCTCTGTGGAAAGTTCGACGTGAATTTCCAAACCTACAATTGTTTTATATTTCATTTATTTAAACTCCTTTCGAAAGCAAGTGATGCTTGAAGTAAATCTTTATCCTTAAATCTCTTGGCTGTAAATTCAATTCCAACAGAAAGACCATCTTCTCCCGCTGGCATTGGAAGTGAAATTGATGGAGAGCCAACCATGTTTGCAGGAATAGTAAATAAGTCTGCTTGATACATTTCAACTGGAGTCATGTCGTCATCAATTTTAAAAGGAAGAACTGGGAAGGTTGGACAAATCATAAAGTCGTAATCCTTAAACATCCTGTCCATGTCTCTCTTTATAAGTCCCCTTACCTTTAGGGCCTTGTAATAAAATTCGTCGGCATTTTCCATGGAAAGAATGTGAGTTCCAATCATTATTCTTCTCTTAACTTCTTCGCCAAAGCCTTCTTGTCTTGATGCACGATACATTTCTTCAATTGTGTCAAATTTTTTGTCAGTTCTGTGACCATAGCGAATGGAATCAAAACGAGCCAAATTTGATGCAATTTCACCATTTACTAAAATATTATAAGTTTCTATAGTGTGATTAAGAGAATCTATGTCGTAGGCTTCTACTATTGCGCCATTTTCTCTTAAAACTTCAATGGCTTTATCAAGTTCTCCCCTTACTCTCTTATTTAATTCCATGTCCAAATAAGTTTTTGGTATGGCAAATTTTTTGCCTTCAAGATTTTTTATAGCGTCATCAGAAAAGTCAAAGTCGTATTTAAGTCCAGGATTTCCCACAGAAGTTGCGTCTCTTTCATCGCGACCTTCAATTACATTAAACATCATTGTAAGGTCTCTCACATCCTTGGCAATGACACCAGGTTGGTCAAAGGTGTTAGCCATTGATGCCATACCAAATCTTGAAATAGAACCATAAGTTGGCTTCATGCCCACAGTTTTACAAAAACTTGAAGGTTGTCTAACAGAGCCACCTGTGTCTGAACCAATAGAAATTGCTGCCATGTCTGCACTGACAGAGGCAGCTGAGCCACCTGATGATCCACCAGAAACCCTTGTAGTGTCAAGTGGATTTTTTGTAACTCCAAAATAAGAAGTTCTAGTTGAAGCTCCCATGGCAAATTCGTCCATGTTTACCTTGCCAAGAATTACTCCATCATTATTTTTTATTTTTTTAACTAGAGTTGCGTCATAAGGAGCTGTGTAATTTTCTAGCATCCTTGATGCACAAGTCATCTTTACATCTTTTACAGAAATATTGTCCTTAATAGAAATTGGCACCCCAGCAAGAGGAGATACTTCTTCTCTGTTGTGAAATTTTTCATCAACTTCCTTTGCTTTTTTCATAGCCATGTCTTCTGTAACTGTGATGTAGGCATTAATTTCGCCGTCTTTTTCCTTTATATTATCTAAAAATTCTCTTGTAACTTCCTGGCAAGAAAAATCTTTATTTCTATATCCTTGGGCGATTTCCCAGGCTCTTAAATTGCTAAAAGTCATGAGTCCCTCCTAATCTACAAACTTAATAAGTTTAAAATAACCGTATTTTTTAGTAGCGGCATTTTCAAGTGCCTCTTCTTGGGAAAGAGACTCTCCAGTTTTATCTTCACGAATATTATTTTCTGTTCCATTAACTTGAAAAACTTTTTCAACACCTTCAGTGTCAATTTCCTTAATTTTGTTTACAAGTTCAATATTTTCATCAAAGCTTGGCGCAAATTTGTCAAGTTCTTCTTCTGAAAAATCAATTTGAGCAATATCTGCAATATGCCTTATATCTTCTTTATTCATTTAAACCTCCTACTAATTTATCAAGTTCTTCTAAACTTAAAATTTTTATATCTAAGGACTGAGCCTTATCATACTTTGAGCCAGGATTTTCGCCAGCTATTACATAGTCTGTCTTTTTGCTGACAGACCCAGTAACCTTGGCTCCAAGAGAAATTAATTTCTCTTCAAGTTCCTTTCTAGGAAGACCAAGTGTCCCAGTAATTACTATTGTCTTATCAAGAAGTGGCTTAGCTTGGTCGCCATCATCTTCATAAACTGGCTTTACTCCAAGTTCAAAAAGTTCATCTACAGCGCCAACAATTCTATCATCATTAAAAAATTCTACAATTTCCCTTGCTGTAATATTTCCAATGTCTCCTATGGTAATTAATTCTTCTTCCTTAGAATTTTTTAATTTATCAAAATCTTTAAAGTGATTTGCCAAATCTCTCGCCGTCTTTATTCCGACATTGGGTATGCCCAGAGCATAAATAAAATTTGAGAGATGAGGACTCTTTGATGATTCAATTGCCCTTAATAGATTATTTGTCCTCTTTTCCTTAAAGCCGTCAATTTTTATGATGTCCTCATACTTTAATTTATAAATGTCAGGAATTTCTTTTAAGTCAACTGTCTCCATTAATTTTTCAATTGTCTTTTCGCTAAAGCCATCTATATTCATGGCATCTCTCGATGCAAAATGCGTAAGCCTTGACACAAGTTGTGGCACGCAAGAAAGTGTATTAGGACAGAAGATGTGGACCCCATCTTGATATAAATGTGACCCACAATAAGGACAAGTCTTTGGCTTTTCAATTTCACGAGTTTCATTAGTTGATGGTAAAGTTCCAAGTATCTCTGGAATTACATCATTGGACCTTCTAATTAAAACTCTGGAACCAATTTTAACTTTTTTCCTCAAAATGTCGTCGTAATTATTTAAGGTTGCCCTCTGAACAGTTACGCCACCAATTTCCACTGGCTCAAGTATCGCCGATGGAGTTACCTTGGCAGTCCTTCCAACATTCCAGGCAACATCAAGAAGAGTTGTGGAAATTTCTTCTGCCTCAAATTTATAGGCAACTGCCCAGCGAGGAAATTTATTTGTGTAGCCCAAGGCTTTTCTCGTCTCAATGTCATTTACCTTAATGGTAACTCCGTCAATTAAAATATCAAGCTTATCTCTATTATCTCCTATTTCGCGGATCTTATCTATGATTTCTTGGTATTTTTTTAGCTTAAAATTATATTTGGAAACTTTAAAATTATTTTCTCTCAAGAAATTTTTTATGTCGTCGTCCGTTTTAAATAAGTCCTCTTCAGTGTAGCCTACATTGTAGAAAAATGCCGTTAGATTTCTTTTCTTTGTCACTCTTGGGTCTAAATTTCTAAGAGCACCTGCTGCTGCGTTTCTCGCATTTTTTAATTTTTCTTCATTGTTTTCGTTGTACTTTTCAAGTTCTGATAAAGGCATCAAACCTTCTCCCTGCACTTCAATTTTACCAGGATAAGAAATTCTAAGTGGCACAGAATAAATTGTCTTAACTTGCTCTAAAATCTCTTCGCCAATTATTCCATTTCCCCTTGTAGATGCCATTAGGAGATTACCATTTTCGTAAGTTAAATTAATTGTGAGACCATCAAACTTTAATTCCACAACAAATTCTGGCTCTGGAAGTTTGTTTACATGATCTAAATTATAATCTTTTACAAACTTTTCTATTCTATTGTACCAAGCGAGAAGTGCCTCGTCTCCTTGAGCCTTATCCATGGAATAAAGCCTAGCAAGATGAGTGTGCTTTACAAATTTATCTAAAATTGCACCGCCAACTCTTGTGGTAGGAGAATAGGGCAAAACTGTCCCACTTTCAATTTCAAGATTTACAAGCCTGTCGTATAATTTGTCGTACTCTGCATCAGAAAGCAGTGGCTCATCTAAGGTGTAGTAATGGTAATTTAATTTGTCGATTTCAGCAATTAAATTATCCATTTCTTTTATTTTATCATCCATATTTCACCAACTAATCAACTAATTCTATAGGGGCAACAGAAAGCATTAGCCTTTTTAGACCCTTTTTATCAAAGGAAATAACAACTTCGTAGTCGCCATTTTTTTCCTTCTTTTGTACTACCATTCCCTTGCCAAAAATTTTGTGTTTAACCTTGTCGCCAACATTTATATTTTTTCCATGGCTTGATTTTTTACTTGTCTCGACTTTTTTGTCCATGCCAAAAAATTTTTTAGATCTAGTGACTGAAGTATTGCCTTCGTTGTAATCGCGAATTTCAAGTAATTCTCTACTTTTATCTTCAATAATTTCTATTTTGTCGCCCATTTCTCCAATAAACCTGCTCCTCTTTGCAGGAGTGAGCTTGCCATACATGGAACGAGTTCTTGAAGATGAAATAAATAAATTGTTGCGGGCACGAGTTATGCCTACATAGCAAAGTCTTCTTTCTTCCTCAACTTCTTCATCACTTTCAAGAGCCCTGCTTGTTGGGAAAAGTCCTTCCTCAAGTCCAACTAAAAACACTGTGCCAAACTCAAGTCCCTTGGCAGCGTGCATTGTCATGAGGTTAACTCCGCTGTCTTCTGAAGTTTTATCCACATCTGATAAAAGAGAAAGTGTATTTAAATATTCAGCTAGCTCCACTCCCTCTCTGTCGTATTCCATGATGTTTGAGTGGAGTTCTTCTATGTTTTCAAGTCGAGTCTTTGCTTCAATTGTATTTTGATTCTTTAAGTCAAGAGCGTAGCCACTTTCATATAAAACCTCTTCAAAGAGTTTTCCAATAGAAAGATTACCTGCCCTTTCCTTTAAAATTTTCAAAATACTGCCAAAATCTTTAATATTTTTTCTCGCCCTAAGATTTAAGTCTTCAAATTTGTCAATATTTGTCACTACATCATAAAGTGAAAGTCCCTTAGCATCTGCATAGTCTAATAAATCAGCTAGAGATGTATCTCCAATTCCCCTCTTAGGTTTATTTATAATCCTAGAAAGGCTGACATTGTCATCAGTGTTATTTAAGACGCGAAGGTAGGCAAGGACATCCTTTACTTCCATTCTGTCGTAGAATTTTAGTCCGCCCACGATTTTATAGGGGATTCTCTCTCTCACAAGGGCTTCTTCGAAACCCCTTGACTGAGCATTGGTCCTATAAAGGATTGCCATGTCCTTAAATTCTTCGCCCTTATAATTTAGGGCAATAATTTTATTTATAACTCCATATTCCTCTTCATTTGAGTGAGGAAACTCTCTGTAAACTACATTTTTTCCTTCATCTCTTGCTGTCCAAAGATTTTTGTCAATTCTCGTAGTGTTATATCCAATGACTTCATTTGCCACATCAAGAATTTTTTGCGTTGAACGATAATTTTGCTCAAGCTTTACAATTTTTGCACCAGGAAAATCCTTGTGAAAGTTTAAAATATTGTTGATGTCGGCACCACGCCACTTGTAAATAGATTGGTCATTGTCGCCAACTACAGTGAGGTTAGGATTTTTACCTGCAATTAATTTTATTAGCTCGTACTGAATTTTATTGGTGTCTTGATATTCGTCAACAAAAATATACTCAAACTTGTCCCTATAAAAATCTCTAACATCTTCTTCAGATCTTAAAATATCTACAGTTTTTATTAAAAGATCATCAAAGTCTAGGGCATTATTTTTTCTAAGTTTTTTCTCGTAAAGCTCATAAATTTTGCCAAGATTTTCCTTGAAAAAATTGTCCTTGTTAGCTTCTATGTATTCAATTGGACTAAGGCCTTCGCCCTTGATGTTTGAAATATCATTTACAATTGACCTTGGCTTATACATATCCTTATCAATAGCAAGTTCAGCTATAGTTTCCTTGACAACTGTTATCTGATCATCTCTATCGTAAATAGTAAAATTTCCATTATAGCCAATTCTTTCAATATTTCTTCTTAAAATTCTCACACAAATTGAGTGAAAAGTTCCTATCCACATTGAGGAGATGTCTCTGTCAATTAGCTTTTGAACCCTGTCCTTCATTTCCTTGGCAGCCTTATTAGTAAAAGTAATTGCCAAAATCTTCCATGAAGGCACCTTTAATTCTTCGATTAAGTATGCAATTTTTGAAGTTACAACCTTGGTCTTGCCAGAACCAGCCCCTGCCAAAATAAGTAGGGGACCTTCTGTCGCCAAAAGTGCTTCTCTTTGTTTATCATTTAAAGTATTTATATCCATGACTTCTCCTTACTGATAATTATTATATGTTTTTTTCGCTATCATTTCAACTTTTTAAGATATCAGAGACCACATAGGAAGCCAAAACCAAACCGCAAACAGGTGGCACAAAAGAAATTGAACCGGGAGTTCTGTCTCCTGTCTTTATTGGGATTTCTTTGGAGCAAACTACCTTTAATTTTTTTATATTCATCTCTTTTAATTTTTTTCTCATAATTCTCGCCACTGGGTCATTCTTTGTCTTTTCAATGTCTAGGACTTCAAATTTTGTTGGATCAAGGCGATTGCCTGCACCCATGGCAGAAATTATTTTTATATTTTTTTCATAAGACGCCTTTATTATTAAAAGCTTAGAAGTAATTGTATCAATGGCATCTATAACATAATCGTAGGATTCAAAGTCAATTTCCCCTATATTTTCTTCTGTTACAAATAAATCGTATTTTTTTATTTTTACTTCAGGATTTATCTCCAAAAGTCTTTCTTGGCAGGCATCTACTTTTCTCATGCCAAGAGTTTTTGTCGTTGCAAAAACTTGTCTATTTACATTTGTAATTTCATATTTATCGCCATCCACAATGCCAACTTTTCCTATGCCAGCACGGACAAGAGCTTCAACTGAGGAGCCGCCAACGCCACCTAGCCCAAAGACTAAAACTGATTTTGAATTAATTTTTTTTATATCATCAGCTGAGAGCATCCTCTCACTTCTACTTAAAAATTCCAATTTTCCTCCAATTTGAAAGGGCCGTCAAAAAACAGCCCTTCTTATTACTTTAATTTAATATTTGTCAAAGAATTTTCGCCAAAAATTCCAGAACCTTCCACAAGGTCATTTAGCTTGTGAGCCTTAAAAGTGTTGATAGTTATAATATTGCCTGGTCCAAACTTATCTGAGTCGCTTTCAGTAACCTTTACTCTAATAAATTTTACATTTCCGCCATCAATTACTTCAATGACTTCACCCTTGAAGTTGACCATAGTGCCCACTTCAGCAGGAGTCAAGTCTTCTGTATTATCTTTAGCTTCTTCACCATTTAAAATTGAATTATTGTTTAGGGCATTATTAGCCTCATTATTTTTCTTTTCTTCAGGAACTTTATTTTCACTATTATTTACCAGCAAATCATCACCAGCATGGGCATTACCACTATTTTTAACCTTATCAAGGTTAGCAGATACATAGGCAAGACCTCTTGAAGTAATAACAGCAATTTCGCTTCTTCTTATGGCAAAATTTCCATTGAAGTTGCCATCAGAACCTGTGCTTGTAAAAATATTTGCACTTACAAGACTTGGCAGATATTCCATAGTTAGTGGATTAACATTATTAATGTCCTTGTATTTTAAGTTTGACCTGTCTGTAGTTTTTTCAAGTTTAAAGGCTCTGGCATAATAAACTGCAATTGTATTTCTATTTGGATAAACTTTGTTTTCCAAAAATCCCTTTTCACGCGCACTTGTTATAGTCTTTTCAGTAATTGTGCCTTGGTAAAGATTGTAGCAAACAGCATCCTTTGCCCAGTCAACTATTCCATTGGCATTAACAAATTCAAGATAAGCAGCCCTAGCTGAATTTATTTCATCTTGGCTAGGATTTAAAACAGTTTTTAAAATTTGCATAATTTCCAAAAAGCTTACAGGATTATTTGGTTTAAAACTTCCGTCTTCATATCCCTTTAAAATATTTTTCTTAGATAATTCCTCTACATAATCATAAGCCCAAGCACTTTTGCCATTTTTACTTAAATCTTTAAAAGACCTTGCAAAAATACTTGCTGGGGCAAATAAAAGTAGGGCACTTAATCCTATAGCTATAAATTTCTTTTTCATTTAATCACTCCGCCATAAATTATATCATAATTTTAGGCAAAAAAATAGAAACCACTATGGGTTTCTATTTTGTAAATTAATAAAACTGTCCTGTGTTAGGATATCTATTATAATAACTTTCATTATAATATCTATTACTATCTAAAAAATAAGTGTAATCTTTAAAATCGCTCTTTCTAGTAGTTCTGTTTGCATAATTTAAATATTCTCGAGGATTTCCAAGGTATCTATTATTTGAATCTGAGATTATTTCCCCATCATAATTTAAATAGCCATCAAAGGATAGAACATCATATAGGTTGAGCTTTTGACTAGTTTGGAAATAAAGTGTCTTTCCTGGTTTTAATTTTTCATTATCTGATTGGATAACTCTAATTCCAATCTTGTAGACATTATAATTATATCCAACATCTAGATTGCTTACAACTTGGAACATTCCACTGAATTGTAAATTTGAATCAACTATAGTAATAGTTTCAACATCTCCATAATTATCAAGAGATAAAATAACATCTTTGCCTCTTAAATAAGATTCAGTAACTTGAGTTTGCTTATATCCATTGTAAGATTTTATTTCATATCTATCTGCAAGATAATATGTTTTAGTGTATCCATCCTTTGTCCTAATATCTATATAGCGATTATATCTTCTGTCAGTAAAAGATGATTCAACGCCACTATATGCAATAACTTCCCCTGTTACATTGCCATTATTATCATAATTAGATGCAAGTCCCTTTACAACTTTATAATTTACATAAAGATTTACATCATCATTTAAAGTAATTTTGTTTAAATCTTTAGTTTCACTTGTTATATAGAATTCATAGTCTTTGTTGTCCTTTAGTCTAATTTTTAAACCAGCTTTATCCTTATTTGAAGTGTCAAGAGAAGTAATTCTTCCTTTAATTTGAGCTTCCTTAGGATAAACTGTCATTTCAGTTATTTTGTTGTCTGCATTAGTCTTAAATTCAACTAAATCGTCAACTTTAATATCATCAAGTTTTAAATCCTTTCCATAAGCTTTAATCTTAGCATTTGAGTCAAGCGTAAATGTCTTTGTATCAGAAGTTGAAATTTTTGAAGTTGTTCTGAAGTTCAATGTATCTGAATAATCTCTGTATCTAAGAGTGATTTCATTTGTTCCCTTAGAGTTTACATATCCAACCATGTCAAGCATTGCATTTGTAACAGTGATTGTCTTTGCTGTGCCTTCTCTGTCAACAGAGTTGCTCTTAATATATTCTATTTCTACTTCTTGGCCAGCTCTAATGTCTTCAAGCTTGATGTCTTTGTCCTTTAATTTGTATTTTGTGTTATTGTCAAGGTCAAAGGAATATTTTTGTTTATCTGCTTCAATGATAATTACATTTACATTGTTTAGCTTTGAAGAAAGAATTACAGTTCCCTTTTTCTTTTCAACTTTAGAGCTTACTGTGTTTCTAGATGCGTAATCAAAGGAAGCCTTAGTGATTATTGCAGTTTCTGCACGAGTAATAGGTCTATCTCCTTCAAATTTTCCATCAGATCCAGTTGATGTGAAGATGCCTGCTTCTATAAGAGAAGCTAAGTATCCTCTCAAGCTGTCGCTCATAGTGTTTTGATCTTTATGTCTCAAAAGTGTAGTGTTTCCATTTGCATTTAAGTTAAGAGCTCTAGCAAAGAAAATTGCAATGTCGCTTCTGCTTGGGTATTCTCTGCCATCAATTTTAAAGAATCCTCTTTCATAAGCTTTCTTTAAGGCACTTTCATTTAAGTAACCTCTGTGAAGTGCTAAGCAAACTGCTTCTTCAGCCCAAGAATTTACGCCATTGTCCTTGGCAGTTTTTGAATATTTTTCTTTAGCAGTTTTTACTTCATCAGCACTTGGATTTAGAACTTGTTTAATGAGTTGTAGTAGTTCTTCAAGTGAAACTGAATCTCCTGGCTTAAATTCTCCATTTGGATGTCCACTAATAACACCCTTGTCGCTTAATACATCAATTGCATTGTAAGCCCAAGCATATTTATTGTCTCTCTTGACATCCTTAAATTCTTTTGCAAAAGTTGCGCTTGGTACTAGCATAATTGTTGCAAGACCAAGAACAGCTGCTCTCTTTAAATTATTAGATTTCATTATAAAACCTCCATATTCTATAGCCTGTTTAGTCTATTATAACACATAATATACCCATTATATTTTAGAAATATTAAAATTTTATTAAATTAGTAGTGAAAAGTTATAATAAATGTAATAATTTGCTTAAAATGTCCTAATATTTGGTATAATTAAGCTAAGTTACATATTATTGTAAAAAATTAGTTTTATAAAGGAGTGATATTATGCGTTACCTACCAGTGAGTCTTGACACCTTTGAAAAAAAGATCTTAATTTTAGGTGGAGGCTACCTTGCCCTATCTGCACTTAAATCGGTAATAGATACTGAAGCGGAAATATATATGGTTGCAGACAGCTTTACTAAGGACATAGTAAAAAAATCTGAAGAATCTGATGGCAAAATTAAATTAAAGGAACATGAACTTGAAAAGGATTTTAAGTTTATGGGCTTTGACTATGTGCTCATTGCCACAGAGGACTTCGAGCTCAATGAAGCCCTTGAAAAAAGAGCCCACGGAAGAAATATGATTTACCAAAGATTTGATATCTTTTCAAAGTCACTAATGTCCATAAATAAATCTGTTGAAAGGGGACCACTTACTTTTTCACTAAATTCTTCAAGGCTCAATCCAACTATTACAGATATAATTTTTGAAGATTTAAAAGAATTCTCTCAAAAATATAATTTGGAAAAATTAAATATTTTAAGCGAAATTAGGTCTGAACTTGTTCGCAAAAATTCACAAAACATTGACGAAATCATCAGCAAGCTCTATGAATCTGAAACTATAAATCTTTCAACTTTCTTAGAAGAGATGCCTGAATATAAAATTGAGGATTTAAAATCTTCTGAAGATTTACTTAATCACATTGAAAAGGGCAGCGAAATAAACCTAGAAAGAGAAAGCAGCTTAGAAGATGATCAAATCATCAAGAAGAATTTAGATGATGCAAAAAACTTTTCAAGAGACAAGGATCTTGACAGAAGTGATTTAAATTTGGAAAGTTTTCACGATTTAGATAAATTTAAGAAATGAGGTAATAAAATGATTGGTTATGTAGGAAGTATGCCTGGAAAAGTTTTTAGTGAAAAGGAATTTACTCTAGTGAAAAAAGTTTTAGCCTCTGGCGAAACTATTGACAAGCACAATCACCCTGGCTTTACTGTACTTGTAACTATTGTTAAGGGTAAAATTAAAGTTATATTAAATGAAGAAGAGGACAGAGAGTTTGAACCAGGTAAGGTCCTAAAATTCGATGGTGAAAATTATATTGCCATTGAAGCTATTAAGCCAAGCGAATTTTTTGTAACTCTCATAAAAAAGGATGAGTAATTTGAGAATTAAAATTACAGAAGAAGCTCTTAATTTTTTATCTGAAAAAAATGTAAGAGAAATTACTGTTGACTTAATTACATCAAAGCAGTGTTGTGGAAGTGGTCTTCCCACTTCTGACACCTATATTGGTAGCCCAAGAAGAAAAGAAAGAGATCACAATGTTTTTGAAGAAGAGGGTCTTAAAATAAATATTGACAAGTCCCTAAAGTTTCAAGACGACTTGTGCACTATAGACTTGGTAAATCTAATCTTTACAAAATCTCTTGTCTCAAATTTTTTGGACTACAACAAACTAATTTAAATTTTATCTGCTGATTATTTCAGCAGATTTTTTTATTTAGACTATGATTTAAGGCATATAAAAAAGATCCCATGTCGCCATGAGATCTTTCTTTATTTATATCTTACATTTGTCTAAGTTTCTTTAAAATAATTTTTTGTTCAACACTTGCAACAAGTCTTCTTGTGTATTCAACTGTGTCAGGGTTTACTGACATTGAAGTGATTCCACATTCAACTAAGAATTCTGCAAGTTCTGGATATTGGCTTGGTCCTTGTCCACAAATTGAGCAAGTAATTCCCTTTTTGTTGGCTGCATCAATAATTGTCTTTAGGGCAATTTTTACTGCATCATTTCTTTCGTCAAAGTAGCCCATATTGTTAAGAACGCCAGAGTCTCTGTCTGCACCCATTACAAGTTGTGTCAAGTCATTTGAGCCAATGGAGAATCCGTCAACTAATTCTGCAAATTCTTCTGCTTGAAGAACTACTGCTGGCACTTCTGCCATAATCCAAATCTTAAAGTTTTTAGATTGAACAAGACCTTCTTCAGCCATAATTCCCTTTACAACTCTAAGTTCTTCAGGAGTTCTTACGAAAGGAAGCATAACAATTACATTTGTAAGTCCATATTCTTCTCTAACTTTTTTAATAGCGCGGCATTCAAGTCTAAAGCCTTCTTCGTATTCAGGAGAAATATATCTTGAAACGCCTCTCCAACCAATCATTGGGTTAGCTTCAATTGGCTCAACTTCGTCTCCACCCTTTAGACCTCTAAATTCATTTGTCCTAAAGTCAGAAGTTCTAACAACTAAATTCTTTGGATAAATTGCTTGAGCAACTTTAGAAATTCCTTCAGCAAGTTTATCTATCATTAAGTCGCCTTGGCCAGTTTTTACTAAATACATTGGGTGAGCACCTATCATATTTGTGAAAATAAATTCAGTTCTCATAAGTCCAATGCCGTCCATTGGCAAGTTTTTATATTTTTCAATTAATTCTGGTTCGCCAAGGTTCATGTAAATCTTAGTTGCAGTTGTTGGTGCAAAAAGATTTCTAAGTTCATCTAGGTTTGCAATACTTGATACATTTGGAGAGTCAGGAGATTTCTTTTCTTCTTTTTCCTTTAGAACTTCGCCTTCGTAAACAATTCCTCTTACTGCATCAACTGTTACAGTGTCACCTGTTTTTAGTGTTTTTGTTGCAGTTTTTGCTCCAACTATACATGGAATTTGTAATTCTCTTGAAACTATAGCTGCGTGACAAGTTCTTCCGCCTTCGTCAGTAACAACTCCAGCACATTTTCTCATTGCAGGAACCATGTCTGGGTTAGTCATGGCAGTTACAAGTACATCTCCTTCTTCAACAAGGTTGATTTCTGAAATGTCCTTTATAAGTTTAACTTTACCTCTGCCAATTCCTGGAGAAGCAGGAAGTCCCTTAACAAGAGTGATTAATTTTTCTTCCTCTTCTTCCTTGTCGCCAAGAGTTGTAATAGGTCTTGATTGTAGGAAGTAAAATTCCTTAGTGTCTCTGTCAAAGCCCCATTCAGTATCTTGTACTGAGCCGTAAAGTTTTTCTACCTTAAGTCCTCTTTCAACAAGAGTGTCTAATTCCTTAGGAGAAAGTGCTTCAGCCTTTACTGCATCAGCTCCTAAGATGTCTTTTACATTAACTACTCTAGTTCCAACACCATCTTCATTTTTAATAACCATGTATTCTTTTTCAGAAATATTTTTTTCGATAACTTTTTTTGTCTTTTTGTCAATAATATATTCATCAGGTGTTACAATTCCTGATACAACAGCTTCGCCAAGTCCGTAGCTTGCGTTGATCATCATTTCATCCTTGCTGTTGTTAATAGGGTTTGCTGTAAACATTACACCAGATTTTTCAGAGTTAACCATTTTTTGAATAACTACTGAAAGAGCAACATCAAAGTGATCGTAATTTTGTTTTTCTCTGTAATAAATTGCCCTTGAAGTCCAAAGTGATGCAAAGCAATCTCTTATATGATTTAAAAGTTCTTCTTCGCCAGAAATGTGTAAGTAAGTATCTTGTTGTCCTGCGAAGGATGCGTCAGGCAAATCTTCTGCAGTAGCTGAAGATCTAACAGCAACTTCTGGATCTTTAACTCCAATGTTTTCAGAAAATTCTCTGTAAGCAGATAAAATTTCTTCTTTTAGTTCTGGGTCAAATTCTTTTTCTTTTATTTTCTTTTGGATTTCCTTTGAAGCATTAGTAAGTTCATCAACATTTTCAACATCTACAGCTTCCATCAAAAATTTTACAACTTCGTCAAGTTCTGCGTATTTAATAAATTTTGTATAGCCACTTGCAGTGACACAAAATCCTGGAGGCACAGGTAGTCCAAAATTAGTTAGTTCACCTAAGTTTGCACCCTTTCCTCCGACAATTCCTACATCTTCTTTACCAATTTCATCAAACCATTTAATATAATTATACTTAGACATAAGCTCCTCCTTATTTGCTAAAAATATTATAACACATTAATTATATATGTCACACTATTTTTTTAAAGATTTTCTAAGTTCGTCAATGGACATTGTAGAAACATGTTCCCTATCTATTTTAAGTTCATCAACGAGGCTATAAATTTCTTCCATGCTTGGCGCTTCAATCTCCACATAAGGCCTTGGATAAGTGTCTTCATCCCAAGTGTCAATGTCAATAACAAGGGAATTTAAACTGTATTTTCTTCTATTCTTGTAGCCCTTGTGAAATTTGTCGTAGCCAAGACATTTTAAAATATTTATTAAATCTTCCACACTATTTATTTCAGTAGTGTGTTCTATATTGTCCCTCACCTTTATGTCAGAGATATTTTCTTTAAAGGTAAAATATTTTTTTTCTTTACCGCCAGATTTTGCAACTCTAATTCTAAGATAGCCATGCTTCTTATAAATTTTATGCGCCGTTGAATTAACTGTAATGTTAATTTGGTCTTCTTCCTTTACAAATTCAGCGCCTAAGGCTTTTATTTTTTCTTCAAAATCTTTTATGTCAATATCAAGAAGTTTAACTTCAATTTCTCTTTCCATTAGTCCTCCAAAATTTTTTTTAACTTAAAATCTAAGTAGTCGCTTGCAACAAATTCATATTCCACTCCCAAGAGTTCTCCCTCATAGGAATACTTGTGGCCCTTGCCATGAAGGTGACCGTAGATACATTTTTCCACCTTGTAATCTGAGAGAGTCTCAGAAAATTCATTGGGTCCTAAATCTTGGTTAAAGGGTGGATAGTGAATCATGGCAATTATTTTTTTGTTTACACAGGAATCCAGGGAGTTTTTAAGTCTCTGGACCTCTCTCAAATATATTTTTTCATCATCTTCCGAAAATTCAAAAGAATCACGAGAAGCCCAACCTCTCGTGCCACAAATGGAATAATCTTTGTATTCAAAGGAGTTGTTGTGCAAAAAGTGAATAGTCTTCAAGTCTAAATTGTTCATCTTGTTTAGGGAAGACCACCAGTAATCGTGATTGCCCTTGGAAATTATTTTGGTTCCAGGTAGGTCATCAATTCTCTTTAAGTCAAGGGCTGCTGTATCTAGTTTTAGTGCCCAAGAAATATCTCCTGGCAGGAGAACTAGATCTTCGTCACTGACCACTTCTTTCCAGTTTTCAATTATTTTTTCTTCGTGATTTTCCCACTTATCTCCAAAAATATCCATAGGTTTTTCTTCTGTATAATCGAAGTGAAGATCTCCTATTGCGAATATCATATACACCTCAAAGTTTAATTAAATTATATGTCAAATTGTATTTATCTAAAATTTCTCTTTCCCTATTTGAACTTGAAAAAATTAAAACTTGCTCTTCATCTTTTAAGACTTCAAGAGTGTTTTTCAGCCTTTCATCATCGTAGGAGTCGAAATGACTGTCAAGTACAAGGGGAATTTTTTTGTCAGTAATTATTTTTGAAATAGAAAGCCTAAAGGCAAGATAAATTTGGTCCATGGTGCCAAGGCTTAGCCTATCTAAAGCTACATAATCGCCAACATTTTTATCATATACCTTTATGTCAAATCTGTCATCAATTAAAATTTCGCTGTACTTAGATGAGGTCATCTTGTCCAAATAATTTGAAATATTATTTTTTAAAATAGGAAGAGTGTCTCTTCTCCTTAGCTTTATAAAGGTCTCAAATTTATCTATAGAAAGCTCTAAAAGCTCTCTTTTGTATTCTAATTTTTTAAGTTTATCTTCTAATTCAAAGGATTTTTCTTCTAGGCTCCTCAATTTTTCCAAGGATTCTTCCTGAGTTTTTAAAATTCCCTCTAAGTTTGAAATTTCTCTTGTGACTTCTTTAATTTTATCTGAAATTGATTCTAGGGACTCTTCCCTATAAATTTCGCCACTTAAATTTTCTCTTTCAAGGGCTTCAATTCTATATTCGTACTCACTTGTCTTGTCCTTATTGTAGTCTTTAAGTTCATAAAATAAATTTTTTAAGTCTTTAATGTTTTTTACGCCATACTTTTCAAAAATTTTTAGGAGTTCTGCTTCAAGCTCTGAAATTTTTTCCTTAGTATCTCTTATTTCAAGATGATTTTTTTCCTTCCAGCTTTCATTGTACTCATTTTTAGAAATATTTTTTAAGTTTTCTTCCTTTTTTTCATCTAAAATTTCTGAAAGAGCTTTTAAATCTCTTGCCTGGTATTTTTCAAGAAGTTCAGCAAAATCCTTGTCAAATTCTTTCTTCTTTATGGTTTTGTCCATGGATTTTTTCTTAAAATCTACGAGTTTGTTTTTTAGGCGATGCAAAAGGTCCTTGTTTTCTCTGTATTTTACAATTCTAAAGTATGAATAAGTGAAAAATATTATAGAAAAAATTATGAGAAAATATTTTTTAAAGTAAATTGAAAGAAAGACTGTGGCTCCACCTGCAAGACAAGATAAAAATATTTTTAAAAAGTATTTAAAGGCAACTTTTTCAATATTATGGATATCTGCAGAAATTATTTCTATTTCTTTAGAAAAATTATTTTCATTTAAAAGTGCAATTTCTTCTTTAATTTCCTTAAATCTCTTGTAGTCAAGTTCAGCATCATCGTCAATTTCAAAAATATGACCTTCTTGGGAAAGTAAATCATCAAGCTTGCTTGAATAAAGTCCCGTAGACCTATTTATTTCAATGGCTCTTTCAAGGTCAGAAAAATCAAAATTTTCATCCTGGCTTTTCTTTTCTTCTTGGCTTTCCTTTAACTTCTTTTTTAATTCTTGGAGTTCAAAAAGCTTTCTGCCCCTCATCTTATCTTCAAGATCCTTTAATTCTTCCTCAGCATCCTTATGGGCTTGGGCAGTTTTTTCATAATTTTCCCTTAGGCTTGCAAAATTTATTTTTTCAGCCGTAATTTTTTCTAGCTCTCCATAGGTCCTCCCAATTTCAGAGGTCTTTCGCCTCTTAGTTCCCAATTCATCTAAATCTTTATTCATCTTGTCCAAGACCTTTGTCAAATCAAGATTTTCATCTTGAGAGACAGAAAAGTTGTCGATTTTATTTTTTATTTCTCCTGCAGCATCTTCTTCCACTTGAGAAAATCTCTGTGATATAAAAAAACTAGACCTGTAAAGCCTTCTGCTCATATCAAAAAATATGAGACCAGGCTGTGGAATTCTTGAATTTAAATAATTTCTCTCATCCTTGGAAAGATCTTCGCCATTTTCTATATTTAATATAGAAATTTCATCGGCATCAAAGTCTCGACTCACCCTATAGCCTTCGCTCTGGTCACTTAAAAGCACATAGCCCTTATATAAATTGGTAGACCAGGGCCTTGATTTTTCAAAAATATCGTCGCGAACTTTTCTGGCAAGAGAATCTCTGCTAAAGCCGTAAAAAATTCCGTCAATAAAGTTAACGATAGTGGACTTGCCGCCCTCATTTTCTCCTGAAATTAAATTGAGACCCCTGTCAAGCTCTATTATTTTATTTTCAAATTTTCCAAAATTTAAAATTCCCAGTTCCTTAAATATCATAATATTGCTCCAAAATGTACTCCCTGGAAAGGTCTCTGGCATCTCTTTCTATTTCATCATCAGAAAAAGTGTCAAGGAGATCTAAAATATACTTGTCTTTAATTTCAAGGTCACCTTCAAGGGCTTGTGTCAGTTCATTATTTATCTCAAAATAAAAGGCTGAAAGATTTTCTCTCAAAAAGCTTTCGATTTCTCTCTTGTGAGGGCCCTTTCCCTTAAGAGTAATCCTATAGAGGTTGTCCTCTTCTATTTTATCTTGAAGGTTTTTTAAAATTTCAGAAAAAGTCATGTCTTCACTTATTTTTACATCAAGATTTACAAACTCTCTCCTGGAAAAATCTTTGTATTCAAGGATTTTTTTCTCATCATCTAAAAAGATTATCCCCCTCTTGCCTTCATCCTTAAAGGAAAGTGGAATCAGTGAGCCAGAGTAGTAGGCATTGTCAAGGACCTTGCCCCTCTTGTGGATGTGACCAAGGGCAAGATAATTAAATTCTCTCATAAAACTTTCATCAAGGGGCAAATACCTCTCGTCTTTTAGGTCAGAGTGAAAGAGACCAATATTGATAAAATTTTTATCTAGTTTCACCTGGCTAAAATCTTTCTTGAAATTATAATTGTCATAGGATATTCCATAAATTCTAGTGTTTAAGTCACTTAATTCATAAAAATCCAAGTCGCTTTTAAATATATATAAATTTTCTGGCAAATCTACCTTTAAAAATAAATTGTCAGATGAAAGATAGTCGTGATTTCCAAAAACTACAAAGACCTTTGCCTTAATGGTCTCAATAATATCTATAAATCTCTTTAAATCCCTTAGGTTAAAAAATTCTCTCTCAAATAAGTCTCCAGCAAGTAAAAAAATATCTGCCTGGACCTCATTGGAAAAGTCAGCTAGGTCTTTAAAGGCGCGCCAAGTATCCTCTAAAAGTTTATTTGAAACTTCAAGAGGTAGTCTTCCCCTGTAAAATTTTTTTAAATGTAAATCACCTGCGTGAATTATTTTCATCTTATCACCAAAGTAATTATATCACAGTGAAAACAAAAAAGAGCTCCACCTGGAAGCTCCTCAATTAAATAATTAATTTTTGTAAAGTTTTAAATTCATCTGTGCCAGCAATGCCTGCTAAATCAAATAAAACTGTCTCTGTATTTGTTATAACAGCACCCATTTCGCCAAGTTGTGCCATGCCATTTTTCGTATTTTTTTCTGACCTTGAGCCTAGAGCATCTTCTACTACAAAAACTTCAAAGCCAGCTTCTAAAAGTGCCCTCACTGTTTGGAAGACGCAAATATGTGTTTCCATGCCGCAGATAATAATTTGTTTTTTGCCAAGTCTATCAATTTCATTTTTTATTCCCTCATCGCCATAGGAATTAAAAGTTAGCTTGGCAAATTCTTCCTTATCCTTTAGTGGAGCTTTAACTTCTTCATTAGTGTAGCCAAGGCCCTTTGGATACTGAACTGTGTAAATTGCTTCTGCCCCAATAATACTTGCTACCTTTGCCAAAATTGTAGAATTTTTTACAATTTCTTCCTTGTTGTACATGGCCTTTAAAAGTTTGTCTTGAATGTCAATAAAGGCAAAAAGCACATTATCTCTATTTAAGTGAAAATTTTTCATTTATCCTCCTCTTAAATTTCTTCAACTTCAACGCTATTCATAATCTTTTTAATAGCGCTCATTTCAATTACATCTTTTTCAACAAAATTTTCCCATACTCCACAGGCTATTGCAAGCTTTATTGAAGTGATAAAATCGTAATCTCTGTCAAGAGCCATGGCAAGACCTGCAAGAGAAAGTTCTGTGTCAAATTTTTCTGTCAATTCTTTTCTTCCCAATTTTTCCTTATTGACATAGGCCCTATAATTTTTATCCTCTGTGGAAATTATTGTGGCTCTCTTGCTATTGACAAGGACAATTTTAGCTCCAGCTTGAATAAATTTTTTGTTGTAGTTAATAACTTCGCCAGTGTAATTAATATTTTTTTCCTTTTCAATGTCATCCTTCTCAAAGACCAAAATATAGGGATTAGTCTTTTCCATTGCTTGAAGATTTTTTGGATTTACGGCAACTTTTATATTGTTTTTAAAACAAATTGTAATAAGTCGATGGTAAATCTCATCATCAAGTCCAAGTAAATCAATTTTTGGAATTACTGCAATTTTTTTGTTATAAAGGGCTCTTTCAAAGGAATTTAAAATGTCGTTCCTGTCCTCCATAGTGATTCTAGGATCTTGAGTCTTATAATCTTTTACAAAATCAGCGCCTCTTATTATAACTTCTTCAACATTTTCATCCTTGAGGGCAGTATAATTTACATCAATGCCAAGTCGGCTTAGGCTGAGAGCAATTTCTCTACCCCTAGTGCTTCCCTTTAGCATAAAAACTTCTGAATCCACGCCAAGTTTTTTTGCAAAAAGAGACATGTAAAGACCCTTGCCGCCGGGATAAATTTTTGAGCTTTCAATTATATTTTCTGTCTCATTATTTAATTTAAATTCTCTAACAATTTTTGGGTTAAAATCACAAAATAGTATCATTAAATCACCTGCTTGCTTGGATTTTTTCCATTATTTCTTCTTTCATTGCCCTTATCTTTCTTTTCGCTTCCTCTTTATCTTCAGAAACTGCATAGGCATAAATTTTTAATTTTGGCTCAGTGCCTGATGGTCTTAAGGCAAACCAAGTTTCTTCGCCAAAATAAAATTTTAATAAATCTTGTGGATTTTCCTCGTCCTCTATATAGTCAACTTTTTTCTTTAGGTCGCCAATTTTTTCAAAGCCTTCAATCTTTCTAAAATCATCCATGATTTTTTTCATGATTTCTTTACCATCTTTGCCTTCAAAATAAACTGAGTCTAAAAATTCTTCATAATAACCATATTTTTTATAAATTTCTTCCAGATAATCTTTTATTTTTAAATTTCTCTTCTTAAGGTAGCCTGCCAGCTCTGCCACAATCATTGATGTGCCAATGGCATCCTTGTCTCTTATGTGGTCGCCAATTACATAGCCAATGGACTCTTCGTAGCCAAAGATAAAATTCTTCTCGCCAGTTTCATCCCAAATATTTGGAAGCTTGCAAATATTTTTGAAGCCCGTTAAGGTTTCAAAGACTTCTACACCATAGTCTGCAGCAATTTTTTTAATCAAATCTGCAGTTACAAGAGTCTTAACTATGGCTCCATTTTCTATATTTTTATCCTTAATTCTTTCCAAAATAAAGTTTCCAAGGATAAAGCCCATTTGATTGCCAGTGATTCTAAAAATTTCTTCGCCCATTTCCATTACAGCCACCCTATCTGAATCAGGGTCTGTTGCAATAATTATGTCGGCATTTTCTTTTTTTGCAAGTTCTATTGCCCTGTCAAAGGCCCTTGGGTCTTCTGGGTTTGGATTTGTCACATTGGTGAAGTCTCCGTCAGGATTTTCTTGGTCAGGAACAACATAAACATTTTTAAAAGCTCGAAGGTCTAAAATTTTTCTCACATACTTATTGCCGCAGCCACTTAGTGGAGTGTAGACAATTCTTATTTCCTTGTCCACATCATCAGTAAGAGTGTGTTTTAATGTATTTCTGTAAAAAGATTTAGTGACCCTATCTCCAAGGAATTTTATATTCTCATATTCGCCTAATTTTTTTAAGCTGGCAAAATCAAAATCTAAGATGTCAATTTTTTGTGATTCTGCTTCCACCTCATCAGCAATGTCTGATAAAATTTGTGAGCCCTTTTCCCAATAAAGTTTAAAGCCATTGTAATTTTTTGGATTGTGAGAGGCTGTAATCATTATGCCAGAAATAGTTTTTAAATACCTAATTGCATAGGCAAGAAGTGGCGTTGGAACAATGCCTGGGAAGAGGTAAACCTTAATGCCCTTTTCTGCCAAAATTTTTGCAGTTAAAATTGAAAATTCGTAGGAGTAATGCCTTATGTCACGACCTATTACCACTCCTCTTTTCTTTGCATCTTCGCCAATGCTGTCGATTAAATTAGCAAGAGCAAGAGCTGTTCTTCCTACAGTTAAATAATTCATGCGATTTGTGCCTGCACCTAGAATGCCACGAAGCCCTGCTGTGCCAAATTCTAAATCCTTATAAAACCTGTCTTCAATTTCTTCATCATTATCTTTAATATCTAAAAGTTCTCGCTTCAAATTTTCATCTAAATTTTCACTTGCAAGCCATTTTTCATAAATATCTCTGTACATACTTACTCCTTTTTAATATCAGAAAATTCTCCATCAATTGCAGAAATTAATTCCTTGGGATTGACTTTAATTTGCATGCCAACCTTTCCTCCGCTAACATAAAAGTAATCTAAGTCCTCTGCTGATAAGTCTATAAAAGTTTTAAAAGATTTTTTCATGCCAACAGGAGAACAACCTCCGTGAACATAACCAGTCAGTGGAAGAAGTTTTTTTTGTGGAATCATTTCAATTTTTTTGGAATCCGATGCCTTCGCTGCCTTTTTTAAATCAAGTTCACTGGAAACGGGAACGACAAAGACATAATGCTCGCCATCCTTTGCTTCTGTGACAAGAGTTTTAAAGACCCTATTTTTGTCTTCTCCCAATTTTTCTGCAACATCTACTCCGCCAATTCCGTCCTTAGTTGAGTATTCGATTATTTCAAAATTTATATTTTCCCCTTCAAGGATTCTCATTGCATTTGTTTTTTTCATAAAATCACCTTTTCATCTACTTTAATTTTACAACAAAAAAGAATTTTCTTCATCTATTTAATCTTCTTCTTTAGCAAATTAAAAAAGACTGGTCTCGCCAGTCTCTTAAAATCCATAAATTTTTAATTTTTCTTGAATGTCCCTTGTCTTGTCTCTGCCAGTAAATTTTATTTCGTCAATTGCTTTGACATTTCTCACGCCCATCAAGGAATTTGAAATAAAACACTCATCAAAGCCTATTAAATCTTTGGCGCAAATTTTTTCTTCATTAATTTCAAAATTTTCAAGGAGGAAATCTCTCATAGTTCCCCTTAAAAGTCCTGAAGAAATTTCTGGAGTAAAGATTTTATGATCTCTCACGAAAAAAATATTTGCAAAAGAAGTCTCACAAACCTCATCCTTTTCATTTAAAAAAAGGGCTGAGTCATAGCCACTTTCAAGAGCCAACCTGTGCTCCAAAATATTTTCATAGTAACAGAGGCTCTTGTGATAAATTATTTTTGAAGTGCTATTTCTTCTAAGCTTAGAAATTTTTAAGCTAACCCTTTTATTTTCACCTCTGTAATTGTCCTTGCGACTTGTCAAAATAAAATTCTCATCAGAAACTATAAGCTTTAGGGCAAAATTTTTCTCTTTTGAATTTTTTATATAGTCATAAATTTTTTCCTCATCAATTTCTCTTTCAATTCCAAAAAATTTTAAAGACTTTTTTAATCGCTCTAAATGTTTTTCTAAAAAGAGAGGGTCGCCATCCACTACTTTTATAGTTTCAAAGGCGCCCTTGCCAAAGGAAAATCCATCATCAAATTCTATTTTCATTAAATTCTCCTAGGAACTTTGCAATTTTTTCATAAGTCTCGTAGTCAATAGTTTGCTGTCCATCACTTTTTGCCAGGTCAGGATTTTCATGAACTTCAATCATGACTCCATCAAGACCAAGGGCAAGTGTTGCCCTAACCATGGGCTCAATAAAGTCTCGCCTGCCAGTGCCATGACTTGGGTCTATTATAACTGGATAGCCAGTCTTTTCTTTTATATAATAGGCTCCTGCAAAATCAAGAGTGTTCCTAAGCTCAGTCTCAAAGGTCCTTATGCCTCTCTCACAAAAAATTATATTTTCATTTCCCTCAGCTTCAATATATTTTGCAGCCATTTCCCATTCTCTAAGAGTTGCAGAAAAACTTCTCTTTAAAATTATTGGCTTCATAGTTTTTCCAACTTTTTTTAAAAGAGCATAGTTATACATATTGCGAGAGCCAATTTGAAAGGCATCTACATAGTCCACCATGGCATCAACATGGTCTTCGCTTAAGACTTCTGTAACTATGGGTAGATTTGTCTTATCAGATGCTTCCTTTAAATATTTTACAGCTTCAAAGCCAATCCCTTGAAAATCAAAGGGACTTGTCCTTGGTTTAAAGGCTCCACCTCTTAGAATATCTATGCCCCTTGCCTTTAAGGCTTTTGCTTCTTCAATAATATGTTCTCGAGATTCAATGGAGCAGGGCCCAGCAATAATTATTGGCTTGCCTCCTCCCACATTTACATCTCTAATTTTTACAATTTTCCCTTTACTCATTTCACTCATTATCCTTTGCTTCCCTCAATGTCTATCTCATCAAAATTATTGTAATAAGCTCCTAGTGCATTGAGAGACCCCTTTGCCTTTAAGACAATTTCCTCAAATTCTTCTTCTGCATCTGATAGAAGAATTATGGCTCCACCTACTCCAAGAGTCGCCCTGTCTTCTTCTATAAGGGCAGTTCTTATGACAATATTAAAATCCATTGTAGAATTATTTGATATAAAACCGATTGTGCCTGAATAAATCCCGCGAGGATAATTTTCTAACTCGTCAATGATTTCCAGTGTGCGTTTTTTTGGCGCACCTGTCATAGACCCACCTGGAAAAGTGTTTTTCAGCACATCAATTATATCAACATCCTCTTTAATTTTTCCCGAAACTGTAGTCACAAGTTGGTGGAGAGTTTTATAGGTCTCAACATCCATTAACTTCGGCACTTCAACTGAACCAATCTCACAAAATTTACCCAAATCGTTTCTAAGTAAATCTACAATCATTAAATTTTCAGATTTAGTCTTCTCTTCATTTCTAAGTTTATCAATAAGTTTTTGATCTTCTTCTAAGCTATCTCCTCTTCTAATAGTACCCTTAATTGGCTTTGTCGTCACAATTTTATTTTTATCCACCTTTATAAATCTCTCCATGGAAGATGAGGCAATTTTTATCTCATCTAGGGGCAAGAAGGCAGAATATTGTCCTGGGCTTTTTCCTCGAAGATTCATGTAATACTTTTTGCCATCAAGTTTATCATAGATGTCTAAGCGATTTGTAAGACATACTTCGTAGGTCTCTCCCTGGCAAATTAAGTCTTTTATCTTTTTTATATCCTCTAGATAAGTTTTCTTGTCCTTTACAAATTTTAATTTTGGAAAATCTTTTTTGCTTGTATCTTTATTTTTTTCTTCAAAATTTTCTTCCAAAATATTTTTTATATCTTTAATCCAATCTTTGTCCTCTCGGCAAGATAGGATGTAGAGCTTTTCATCTCTGTGGTCGTAAACAAGAGCCCTGTCGCAATATTTAAAGTAAGCGTCTGGATAGTCGTAGGAATTTTTATTTTTGACCTTTTCTGTGTCTTTTTTTAATTCATAACCCAAGTAGCCAATATAGCCCAATTGAAAATCAAAGGGAAGTGATCCCTTGTAAGTCCATCTCTTTCGATTTTCTCTTAAATAAGTGAAGATGTCAGTATTAAAGCTTTCCTTTTCTCTTCCATCAAGAAAGGTTTTTTCTACAAGACTTTTGTCCACGTCATACTTTATTGTGTGAGCCTTTGGACCTTGCAAGCCAAAAATTGAAAACCTTGAAAGACCTTCTTCCACCTTGCTGGAGTCCAGCCAAAGAGTTTTATGGTCATATTTATAAAGTTTTTCATAAATATTTTTTGTATCAAAACTTTTATCAATTATTTCATAATAAAGCTGGTCTTCCTTATAAAAATCTCTGCAAATATTTATAAAATTTTCAATTAATTTTTCGCCGCATTCACTTGTTATGGATTCAGGATGAAATTGAAGGCCATAGATTGGCTTAGTCTTATGAGAAATTGCCATGACTACTCCATCAGGAGTCCTTGCATCAATATTTATATTTTCAAGTTCCTTATCCTGGCAAGTTAGTGAGTGATATCTTGTTACCACAAAATTATTTTTAATTCCCTTAAATAAATTCTTGCCATTGTGAATGACCGGGCTAAGTCTGCCGTGCATGGGTTCACTTGCCCTTAAAATTTTGCCGCCATTATAATAATAAATTCCCTGATGACCTAGGCAAATTCCCAAAATTGGCTTGTCAAGTTTTTCAATGATGTCTTTACACACACCAAAGTCCTTTTCCTTATCAGGGCTGCCTGGACCTGGAGAAATAATTACATTGTCAAAGTCTAAATCTAAAATTTCCTCATAAGTCATCTGGTCATTTTTTATTACAAGAGCTTCTGTGCCACTGACCTTTCCAATTAACTGATAGAGGTTGTAAGAGTAGGAATCGTAATTGTCAATTATAAGTGATTTCATTTTTGCTCCCCTAAATAATTTTTCAGATATATTATTGCCTTTTTGTAGCCTTCTATTCCATAGCCTTCAAAGGATTTTATAACATAGGGCCTTATAAAATTAACTTGCCTAAAATCTTCACGCTCTGAAACCTTTGAAATGTGAACTTCAACTGTGGGAATGCTGACAGCCTTTAGGGCATCTAAAATTGCCACGCTAGTGTGAGTGTAGCCAGCTGGATTTATAACAATGCCGTCAACTTTTTTGTAGCCAGCTTGAATTTTATCAACAAGATCCCCTTCATGGTTTGATTGAAACTCCTGGATTTCAATATTTTCTTCATGAGCAACTTGGTCTATTAATTTTAACAAATTTTCGTAAGTATCCCTGCCATAAATATTGACTTCGCGAATTCCAAGCATATTCATATTGGGACCATTAATTACTAAAATTTTCATAATTTTTAATTTCCTCCAGAATTTTCTCCAAAGTCTTTTCCTTATCTTCAATAACTTTTATTTTTATATGTGAAATATCTTGGTAAATTTTATTTCTCTCTCCGTACATTTTTTCTAGGGCCTCTAAATCTTTTGAGAGAGGTCTTCCCTCTGTCTCAAGATTTTTTAGGTCCCTGTCTAAATAAATTACAAGTGAGTTCTGCAAAAGAAGGTCTCTATTAATATCCCTTAGGGGTGTGCCGCCACCAGTGGCAATTATTATTCCAGTTTTTTTGGAGAGCTCTTCTAGTACTTTAGTCTCAAGATCCCTAAAATATTTTTCGCCTTTTTTTTCGAAAATCTCTGGGATTTTTCCTTCCCTTTCCTCGATTAATTTATCTGTATCAAAATAAACTCTATTTAATTTTTCTGACAAGAGCCTTGCCATTGTAGTCTTACCGCAGGAAGGCATGCCAACAAGGGCAATATTTTCCATGTCACTTTTAATTTTGAAGTAAATTTTTTCAATTAAAGATTCATCTAATTGTTCATCTAAAAATAGTTCGGCTGCAAAGAAGGCTTGAGCAACTAACATTAAAAGTCCATTCATAGTTTTTATACCAAGCTTCTTCCCATCTAAAATTAATTTTGTATTTAGGGGGTTGTAAATTAAATCAATTACAGCCTCTAGCTTTTTAAAGATTTTTAAGTCCACCTTGCATTCCATATTATTTGGATACATGCCTACTGGACTTGCATTAATAATTATATTAAAGTCAATAAATTTTTCTATGTTGTCGTAATTATTTTCGCCCCTTCTGCTAATGACAACAAGCCTTTTGGCTCCCCTATCAGCTGCAAGTTTTTGAACCATCTTACTTGCACCACCAGAACCTAGAATTAAAATCTTTTTATCTTTCAGGTCAAGGCCAAAATATTTTAAGGAATAATCAAAACCAAGATAATCTGTGTTATAACCAAATAATTCTCCGTCTTTATTTACTATTGTATTAACTGCGCCAATTTCTCTGGCAAGAGGGTCAACCTGGTCTAAATATTTTATAGAAAGTTCCTTGTAGGGAAGGGTAACATTTATTCCCCTAAAATTTTTCTTTTCAAAAAAACCTTCCACTTCATTTTGTTTTAAATTTTTTAAATTGTAGTCATATCTTCCAAATAATTGGTGAATTTCCTTGGATTTGCTGTGAGACAAACTTTCGCCAATAAGTCCAAACTTAAAATTTTCATTTTTAACTCTCGAAATTATTTTTTTGCTTTCCTTAAAAATTTCACCATAAATTGGCTTTATGGCATCTTTAAATTCTGGAGCAATTTTATTTTCCAAGTTTTTTATAACTTGGTCTTCCCGACCCGAGTCTTCTGTTTTTAAATTATTATTCAATTTAAGAATTCCAATCTCCTTGGAAATTTCCATTCGCTTTTCTAAAAGATGGACAATTTGTGAATCAATTTCGTCCAAATTTTTTCTTGACTCATCTAAATTTTTCATCTTTCACCTTCCATTACTAAGTCTAAAATTGCAATAGCAGTAATCATTTCAATGGCAACTAGGGCTCTAGGCACAATTGAAGGGTCATGTCTTCCCACAATTTCTAGGTCTACATTTTTTTTATCTCTTAGTGATATGGTACTTTGTCTCTTCCCAATGGAGCTCGTAGGCTTCACTGCTGTCCTAAAAATTATGGGCATGCCACTTGAAAGACCACCAATTATACCACCATGATTGTTGGTTCTTGTCTTTACTTCTCCATTTTCATAATAGTATTCATCATTGTGACTGCTCCCCCACATTTTTGCTGCCTCAAATCCAGAGCCAAATTCAATTCCTCTTATGCCGGGAACAGAAAAAACTGCGTGAGAAATTACTGACTCAAGAGAATCAAAAAAGGGCTCGCCAATGCCCACTGGCATATTTAAAATAAAAGTCTCAACAATTCCGCCAAGGGAATCTCCCTCTTCCTTTGCCCTTAAAATTTCTTCCTGCATTTTTTCCCTTGCTGAATCTTCAAAAACTGGGAAGTCTTCATTTTTTAAATCGTAAAGTTTTTCTTCGCCAATATCATTTAAATTTATGTCAATGTCACTTGCTTCGCCTAGGCTTTTTATCCTAGAGTAAATTTTTATGCCCCTCTTTAAAAGTAAATCTTCAGCAATAGAACCTGCAATGACTATGGGAGCAGTCATCCTGCCAGAAAATTGTCCGCCGCCTCTTATGTCGTTAAAGCCCTTGAATTTAACATAGGCTGGATAGTCTGCGTGAGATGGGCGCGGCCTGTCCTTTAAGTTTTCGTAGTCCCTGCTTCTTTGGTCCTTGTTCTCAATAATTGCACATATTGGTGCCCCACAAGTTATGCCATCAACTTCTCCACTTAGGATTTTAAAATCGTCATCTTCCTTTCTAGCAGTGGAAAAATTATTCTTGCCAGGTCTTCTTCTCTCAAGGTTTTTTCTTATTAAATCTTTATTTATTTTATATCCAGCACTAATTCCATCAATGACAATTCCAAGATCCTCAGAATGTGACTGACCAAATAATGTTACTTTAAAATTTTTGCCAAAGCTATATGACATTTGTCTTACCTCCTAAAGATTCAAAATCGTCAAAAAAGTTTTTGTAGGATTTTTCCACGCACTGGCTATCATTGACAGTGATTGGACCATCTGCAAAAGTTGCGGCAATAGAGACAGCCATGGCAATTCTGTGGTCATTGTAAGAATTTATTTTTGCTGCCTTAAATTTTTCCACTCCCCTAAAGGAAAAGGAGTCTTCAGATAATTTTACTTCTACTCCCAAATTTTCCAGCATATCTACAGTGCTCTTTACTCTGTCGCTTTCCTTTAACCTTAACCTTTTTATATTTATAACTTCCGTATCTGTATTTGAAAGTGCCGCCATTATTGAAAGAATTGGAACGGCATCGGGCATATTTTTTGCATCTAGAAGAACATTTTTCTTCCCATATCTTATTTTTTTTAGCTGAAATTCATTTTTAGAAATATTAACATAACCCAAGTCCCTTAAAAATTCTAAGGCTCCTCTATCTCCCTGCAGTGAATTTTTATTAAGCCCAAGGACCCTTACTCCAGCTGCCAAGAAAAATAGTGCGTTGCTCCAGTCTTTTTCCACCACATAATTTGTTGGAGAAAACTTTCCCCTGCAAGTGAAAGAATTTTTACCTTCAATTACTTCAACTCCAAAATTTTTCATGACATCTATTGTCATGTCAATGTAGGGCTTTGATTCAGTTTCACTTGTGAGCCTTATATTAAAGTCTTCCTGGCAAAATCCTGATGCAAGCATAAGACCAGAAATAAACTGGGAGCTAATATTTCCTGGAAGAGTGAAATTAAAATCTCTTAGCTTTCCTCTTAAATAAATTGTATCTCCAACTTCTTTAAGATCTACTCCATGCTTGGGAAATTCATGGAAGTAGACAGAGTTAGTTCTTCCAACAAGACTTCCCCTCCTAATGACTTTTGCCTCAAGACCAAGGGCGGCAAGGACTGGTAGCAAAAACCTAAGGGTAGTTCCGCTTTCATTGACATCAATAGTAACTGGTCCAGAGAATTTTTCTGGTGGATTAAAATAAAATTTATTTCCTATTTTTTTTACCCTAACCCCAAGGGCCTTTACGGCGTTAAGAGATGCCTCTATGTCCTTTGAAAGGTCATGAATCTCTATTACAGATTCTCCCCTTGCCAAGGATCCACAAAAAATTGCACGATGGGCATAGGATTTTGATGTAATTGCAGAAATTTCTCCAGATAATTTTTTGTTTTCAATAATTCTATTCATTTTCCTTACCTAAATCAATTATTTTTTTAAGCTCATCAAAAGTAATTTTTTTACTTATAACTTCGCCAATTTTTACTGGAAGAATTACATTTATGAGATTTTTGTTAATCTTCTTGTCGTGCTTTAGAATCTTCAAAATTTCTTCTGTCTCAAAGTCATAAGAAGTTGGAAGATTATATTTTTTAAAGGCTCTTACTAATTCTTTAGAAAAATCTTCTTCCGCAAGCCCCATCTTATAAGCTGCCCTGGCCATATAAATTGTTCCAATGCCAATGCTTTCACCGTGGTTTAGTTTATAATTTGAAAGAGATTCTATGCCATGACCGATAGTGTGACCCAGGTTTAGCTTTTGTCTCTTGCCCCTGTCCCTCTCGTCATCTCTCACAAAGTCAAGCTTAATGTTTAAAGATTTGTAAATAATTTTTTCATAGTCAAGTTTTTTAGCAGACTTTAAATAATCAAAAAACTCCCTATCCCTTAAGACGGAATATTTAAAAATTTCTGCAAGTCCGTTGTTAATATTTCTCTGGTCAAGACTTTCCAAAAAACTGTAATCAATGTGGACATATTTTGGAAAATAAAAGGCGCCAATTTGATTTTTTAAATTCATAAAATTTATGCCATTTTTTCCTCCAACGGAAGAGTCAATCATGGAAAGAAGTGTAGTTGGCACAGAGATAAAGTCAATTCCCCTAAGATAAGTTGCTGCCACAAAACCAGATATGTCGCCAACAACACCGCCACCAAAAGCAATGATTATGTCTCCTCTGTTAAAATTATTTTCCAGCAAAAATTTATTTATACTTATATAAGATTCCATGGACTTGGATTTTTCTCCAGCAGGAAATTTATAAATAAAATAATTTAAGCCATCCATAATATTTTTTAATCTCTCGCTATAAATTCCCAAGACATTTTCGTCAGTTATAACTAAAAATTTTGCGTCTTCATTTTTAAATAAATAGTCCCTTAACTTTTCATCACTTTTATAATCAATATCTATTGTATAATTATTTTCTTTAACTTGAATTTTCATAAAACACTCCTATGCCTTGCTCTCTCTATAATAAAACAAAGATGCCTATAAATAAAGAATCTTCTTAGCTTTAAGTTAAAATATTTTTTACTTTATCTAGATATCATTGAAAAGTTTCGCCCCTTAGATTAAAATTAATATGAGGTGATTATATGAGCGATTATGCTAATTATTTATTTAGAGAGTTTTTAATTATTTTATTACCTTTTTTTCCTATAATACTCGCAAAACTAGGCTTTTCTGATTTTAAAAAAACCTTTAAAAAAGAATATTATATTATTACATATCTCTGTACTGTTATAGCTTTCATTGTTTTTGTTTTTTGCATTTGTTTATATAATCTTGGAATATATATATAATTTAAATAAATCAAATAAAGAGTGGGGACACATGGCATCCTCACTCTTATTTTTTCTTTATTAAAAGTATAATCGTTAAAAATAAAACTCCAATTAATACAATTGCCCCGCCTGGTTTAAGTCCAATATAAAAAGATGCTACGAGACCTGTTATTGTAAAAATAAAACCAAAGACTGATGCCAGTATAGTTGTCTTTAGATAGCCTAGCTTAAACTGCATGGCTGATGCCACGGGCACTACCATTAGTGATGATATAATTAAAATCCCAACAGTTCTTGCAGAGACAGAAATTGTAACTGCAATTAGGATCATAAAGATTAAATTCACCCTATCAACATTTACTCCTGATAATCTCGCCGATGACTCGTCAAAGGAAATATACATGAGGTCAGTAAAAAGATAGAAAAATAAAATAAATACCACAAGAGAAACTATTAAGATCAAATAAAAATCAAATTCTGGTATGGCAATTATAGAGCCGAAAAGGTATTCTTCGAAGTTGGCACTTGTCTTTACAAAGCCAGAAAAAAGTGATGCAAGACCAATGCCCGTACTCATTAAAATTGCAGAGGAAATTTCTTGATAACCAGGAAATTTCGTCCTCACATATTCCAAAAATAAAGAGCCGAGAACACACAAGACTAGGGCTCCAAGAACTGGCGAAGTTGAAGTAATTAGTCCCAGCATTACACCAGCAAGGGACACATGGGATAGGGCATCTCCTATTACAGAAATCTTTTTATTGACAACTACAACGCCCATGCAGGGGATGATTATTGACAAGAAGGCTCCCACTATTAGTGCCTTTATCATGTATGAATATTGAAAGATTTCCATTATTTCACTTCCCTAATTTTCTCGTCTTTTATCTCAAAAACTTTATTTACATTTTCTTCCACTTCTTCAAGATTGTGTGTGATCATTAAAATTGTAATGTTGTGCTCTCTGTTAATGTGGCTCAAAAGATGAAATAGTGACTCCTTGGACTCTCTATCCACACCAGTCATGGGCTCATCTAAAATTAAAAACTCAGGTGTGGCTACAAGGGTCTTGGCAATTAAAACTCTCTGCCTTTGGCCACCAGATAATTCTGTATAAAGTCTATCCTTATATTTTTCCATGCCAACAAGCTTTAGAGCACTTGTAATTTTTTCTCTGTCATAAGCTTTTAATTTTCTAAAGCCCTTGTTCTTTGGATAAAGTGCAAGAGACAATAATTCTTCCACTGTTATTGGAAATTCCAAAGAAGATGGGACAGATAGTTGTGGCACATAGCCAATGTCCTTTAATCCATTTTTTGTATAAAAAGAAACAGTGCCGGTAAGTGGTTTAAGTTGATTTAAAATCAGCTTAACTAAAGTCGACTTTCCGGCACCGTTAGAACCTATAAGGGCGATATAGTCGCCCCTATAGACATCAAAATTTATATCATCTAAAACTAAGTCATCGCTGTATTTAAAGCTTAGATTTTTGATTTCTAACAATTTTTCCTTCACTATTTTAAAGCACCTACTAAATTTTCTAAATTTTCTTCCATGATGCTAAAATAATCTGCCTTATTTTTTATTTGTTCTTCGCTTAATCCTTCAATTGGTGAAAGGACTTTCACAACGCATCCCGTTTCATCGGCAATAATTTTTGAAACCTTTGGATCAATTAACTCTTCTGTGAAAATAGTTGTGATTTTATTTTCTTTAACATAGTTAATTATCTCAGCCATTTTCTTTGCATCTGGCTCAGTTTCTGCATTTACACCCTTTATACCAATTTGAGTCAAATTGTAGTCCTTGCATAAGTATCCATAAGCTTCGTGGCTAACTACAATAGTCTTATTTGGAAGAGCGCTTAATTGTTCAGAATATTTTGCATCAAGTTCATCTAACATTTTAGCATATTTTTGGTAATTTGACTCATAATAATCTGCATTTTCTTTGTCAAGTTCCACTAAAGCATTCTTTATATTTTCCATTTCAATTTTTGCATTCTTTGGTGAAATCCAAACATGGGGATCCATTGGTCCATGGTGGTGACCTTCATGTTCATGATCCTCTTCATGAGCTTCGTGATTGTGATTGTTTTCAGCTGCTTCATGATTGTGGTCGTGATTTTCTTCAGCTGCATCATGATTGTGATTGTGATTTTCTTCAGCCCCTTGGTGGTCATGATCTTCATCTTCGTGGTCATGACTTGACTTAATAAGGTCTACACCCTCTGAGGCTTCCACTACTTTTAAATCTTTATTTGATAGAGAATCAATGACCTTATCAGTCCAAGATTCAAGGCCTGCACCATTGTATATAAACAAATCTGCACTTTCTAAATTTTTAATGGCCTTAGTATCTGGTTCCCATCCATGAGGTTCAGTACCTTGTGGCATTACCATCTCAACATCAAGCTTGTCGCCAGCAATCTTTTTGGCAAAGTCATACATTGGATAAACTGAAGCATAAACCTTTAGTCCTTCCTTATTTTCTGTATCTTTTCCAGCATCCTTTGTTTCTGCTCCTTTAGAACAGCCTGAGAATAAAACTATTCCCGCTAATAAAAATAATATTTTCTTAATATTTTTCATTTTTCTTTTTTCCTCCTAAACAATAATGATTTCCATTAATTATTATAGCAAAAATTTTTCATTTTTAAAGTAATTTTTTAAATTAAATAAATTTTGATATAATACTTATAAGATTGAAAGCAGGTGAATTTTTGAAAAATTTTGAAGATATATTAAAGAAAAATAACTTAAAGGTAACTAAGGGAAGGCTTGCCCTTTTGGATCTTCTATATAATTCTCATGTACCCATGAATACAGAGGAAATTTTTGAAGCTGTGGACAAAAAATCTCTGCCTAGCTTCACTTCCCTTTATAGGATGCTAAATGAACTTACTGATAAAAATATTTTGAAGAAAAACTTGTATCACAATGGGCTTTATTATTTTGAATTTGCAAATATGGGCCACAGACACTACATAGTTTGTGACAAGTGCGGCAAAATTTCTGCCATAGAAAATTGTCCAATTTCAGATTTTGAAAAAATCGCTGAAGAAGAAACTGGCTACACTGTGACAAATCACATTGTAGAACTTCGTGGCATCTGTCCTGACTGCCAAAAAGATATATAAACCACATTGTGGAATGCTATTCACATGGCAAAATATTTCTTTACTTTTTCCATGACGGAGTTATAATATATTTAGTAAAATAAAAATTTATTTTACATCCTTTACTTATATTTTGATAAAAGAAGAGGCTTCTGTTCACCCCGCAGAAGCCTCTTTGTCTTTGTTATCCATATTAAATTAAAGTTGTTACAAAACCACCTATTAAAATCAAAGGTATTCCATAAAAAATAAATTGTGGAACACAAGTATCCTTTATGTGATCATGTTGACCATCTACTGAAAGTCCAGATGTTGGTCCAAGAGTTGTATCAGATGCTGGTGAACCTGCATCGCCACAAACTGCTGCAATTGTAACAAGTAAAATCGTTGCTGGAATTGAGTATCCAAGGCTAACTGCTATTGGTACATAAATTGCAGAAATAATTGGAACTGTTCCAAAAGATGTTCCTATTCCTAGGGTAATCATAAGTCCTAAAAGAATCATTACATAGGATGCTACAAGTTTTGATCCTCCAAGTAGAGATGTTGCAAATTGAACTAAATCATTAACTGCTCCAGTTCTTATGAGTACATTTGCATATCCTGCTGCAATTAACATAACAAAGGCGATAAAGCCCATCATATTTATTCCGCCATCTAGCATTTTTTGAATATCTTTCCATTTTATAACTCTAGTAACTACTATAAATATTAGGCCTACCAAAGCTCCTAATGGAAGTGATTCAGTGAATATTTGCACTACAACAGTAATAACTCCTGATAAAAGAACAAGAATATGCTTTTTCTCCAACTTGCTTGGAATATCTTTTACATCTTGATCCTTAACATCTTTTTGAGCATATTCTCTATCTCTTGAAAAAAATATCAAACCTGCTACAAGTCCTATAAGCATTATCACTGCAACCATCCAATTTGTTGCAATAACATCCTTTCTCACAATAGAAAGACCTGACCTATTGAATGAATCAACTATTAATCCTTGGAATATTGCACCATATCCAACAGGTATTGCTATATAAGGTGCCTTTAAGCCAAAGCCAAAGGATACAGAAAGCATCTTTCTATTCATTTTCATCTTATTCATATGGGATATTAGTGGCGGTATTAAAATCGGTATAAAAGCTATGTGAATTGGTACTATAGTTTCTGCCGCTATAGCAATAACAATTATAATTGCACATAGTAAAATTTTATTGTCCTTAACTAGCGAACCAATCTTCTTAGCCATTATATCTGCTGCACCAGTTTCTTGCATACAATAAGCCAGTGAACCTAATAGTATATAACTAAGAGCTGTTTCTGCATTATTTCCCATTCCTCCTATGAGAAGTTTCATCGTTTCTGTAATTCCTGTTCCAGAAAAAAGTCCTGCACATACTGCTGAAATCATCAGCGAGAAAAATACAGGGACTTTTGCTAAACATAAGGCTGCCAAAATAATTACTGACAGCACAACTGCATTTGTAAAAATCATTTTTCTCTCCTCTTCTTTCTAATTTCCTTTTACCCCTTTTATACATTTTAATCTAATTTTTTCATAAAAAAAAAGACTTTTCTGTAATTAGAAAAATCTTTTCTATAATAAATATTAATTTAACTATGGTGTAAAAGAAAAATCTTCTTGACCTAAAATTAGTTGTTTATGGGTTTCTTATATGTTTTTGCCTTTACATCTCTTGGCTTTCATCTATAGACTCACCATCATCTTGGACCTCAGCTTGACTTTCTTTTTCATCGTATTCCTTTAAGATGTCCATAAATTCTTCGCCAGTAATTGTCTCTTGACGAAGAAGATATTCTGCAATGGCATGAAGGGCCCTGATGTTTTCCTTTAAAATTTTTCTAGCCTCATCGTGAGCCTGGTCAATAATTTTTTGCACTGCCTCGTCTATTTCATATTGAGTTTGTGGTGAACATTGAAGTGATGTATCTCCACCAAGGTAGGCATTAGTCATTGATTCCAGTGCAACAAAGCCAAATTCATCTGTCATGCCAAATCTTGTAACCATAGCCTTGGCAATTTTTGTCGCCTTTTCAATGTCATTTGATGCTCCACTTGTCCTGATGTTAAAAATTAATTCTTCAGCTGACCTTCCGCCAGTTAGGGTTACAATGCTATTTATGGCATCTTCCTTAGTCATAAGGAATTTTTCTTCCTCATCAACTTGCATAGTGTAGCCAAGAGCCCCTGATGTTCTAGGAATAATTGTAATTTTGTGAACTGGAGCTGAATCCTTTTGCTTTGCAGCAACAAGGGCGTGACCAACTTCGTGGTAGGCAATTATTCTCTTTTCCTTTGGAGAAATAACTGCATTTTTCTTTTCATAACCTGCAAGGACAACTTCTACAGATTCTTCCAAGTCTCTTTCACTCATTTTGTCTCTACCTTCACGAACTGCACGAAGGGCTGCCTCATTTATCATGTTGGCAAGGTCGGCACCAGATGCACCTGCAGTGGCACGAGCAATTTTGTCGTAATCTATATTTTCTTCCTTTTTTATGTCCTTGGCATGAACTCTTAGTATGGCTATCCTTCCACTTAAGTCAGGTAGCTCAACTGGTATTCTCCTGTCAAATCTGCCTGGTCTTAAAAGAGCTGGGTCAAGAGAATCTGGTCTATTTGTGGCAGCGAGAATTACAACTCCAGCCTTGGCGTCAAAGCCGTCCATCTCTGAAAGAAGTTGGTTAAGAGTTTGCTCTCTTTCATCGTTGCCAGAAATTCCAGACCCATCTCTTCTCTTGCCAATTGTGTCGATTTCGTCAATAAAAATTATGCAAGGAGCCTTTTCCACTGCTTGCTTAAATAAGTCTCTAACCTTAGCAGCACCAAGACCTACAAACATTTCAACAAAGGCTGAACCTGAAATTGAAAAGAAGGGTACTTCGGCTTCACTTGCCACAGCCTTGGCAAGAAGAGTCTTACCAGTGCCTGGAGGACCAACTAATAGGGCCCCCTTAGGTAGTTTTGCACCAATTTCTGTGTACTTCTTTGGATTGTGTAAAAAGTCCACAAGTTCTGACAAGGCCTCCTTTGCCTCATCTTGTCCAGCTACATTTTCGAATTTAATTCCATCAGTAGATTCAACATATATCTTTGCCCCACTTTTGCCAAGACTCATGGGACCAACATCGCCCATTCTCTTGAAAATAAATTTTGAGAGAAAGATCCAAAAGGCAATAAGAATTGCAAAGGTAGCAACTGTTGAAATTATAAAGGAAAGCACTGGATTCATTTCAGGCTTATAAACTTGAGCAGACTTTACATTTTTATTTACTAACCTATCAACTAAATTTGGATCATACATCCTATTAGTTTCATACTTAACTTTCTTCCCATCTTTTTCTATTTCAAAGGCAATGGTCCTATCTCGAACCTCTGCCTTTTTAACTTCGCCCCTGTTGACAAGATTTACAAAGGAAACATAGTCAATTTCTTTTATGTCCTTTTCCTTGTTAAGTCTTGGCACAAAAACTATGGCGACTAGGTAAAAAATCACTATCGCCAAAATTACATAGAGAATTGTGGGAATATATTTATTAAAATTATTTTTGTTGTTAGACAAAATTTTCCCCTTTCTAAAGTTTTTTAAAGAAAAAATTTGGGACCAAGTCCCAAAATTAATCTAGCCTTCTTCTATTTTCCATGGCAGTCTGAATGGTGATCTCGTCGTAAAACTCAAGATCTCCTCCAACTGGCAAGCCGTATCCTATTCTCGAAACTGTAATATCAAAGTCCTTTAAAATATTTTTTATATAAGTTGCAGTTGCATCGCCATCAACAGTGGGATTAGTTGCAACTATTACTTCTTTAATATTTTCCTTTTTTACTCTCTCAATTAGTTCCTTTACCCTTACATCTTCTGGCGATTTCCCCTTTAGTGGCGAAATTACACCGTGAAGTACATGGTATTTTCCACGAAAGCTGTTAGACCTCTCCATGGCGTCTACATCCTTGGGGCTTTCTACTACGCAAATAATAGAGTCGTCCCTTGTTTTACTTGAACAAATATGGCAGGGGTCGCTGTCAGCATAATTCATGCAAATGGAACACTGAACTGTATTTCTCTTAGCAGCAATGATGGCATCACTTAAACTTACAACTTCAGCATCATCAAGACCTATAATGTGATAGGCAAGCCTTTGAGCAGTTTTAGAACCAATCCCAGGAAGTCTGTTTAATTTTTTTATTAAATCTTCAATAGGACCAATTTCTTTGTTCATCTTATAGCCCCGGAATATTTAATCCACCAGTTAATTTGCCCATTTGAGAATTCATTTTGTTTTCAGCATTTCTCATAGCTTCATTTACTGCAGCAACGATTAAATCTTCAAGCATTTCAACATCGTCAGGATCAACTGCATCTTTGTCAAGCTTAATAGAAATAAGTTCCTTGTTTCCATTTACAGTTGCACAAACTGCTCCGCCACCAGAAGTTGCAGAAATTTCTTCATTTGCCAAATTTTCTTGCATTTCTTCCATTTGTTTTTGAAGCTTTTCAATTTGCTTCATCATATTATTTCTTCCGCCTCCCCCAGGGAAGCCGTTAAATCCACCTCTAGCCATATTTCCTCCTAAATTTCTTCTATATTATTTTTTCCAAAAATTTCTTCTAAATTGTCTGCTCCAGCTTTTTGAAGTTTAAACCTAACATCAATATCCTTGCCGTAAATGGACTTTAATAGGTCTGGCAAAATATTTTTTCTCTCAGGCTCTGAACAGTAATTATAGTAAAATTCATACCCTTCTTGAAAAACTATTTCTAAAATATTTTCGTGAAACTTTTCTAGTTTAGCAAAGGTCAAAAATCCTCCAAAGCCAGTATAGCTTTTAGATTTAAGTTCTGCTAGAATTTTTTGCCAATCGCTGTTTATTTTTTCAAGAGAAAGTAAAGTTTCTCCTTTTTGTTGAACTTCACCATTATCCTCTATTATAGCAGATTGATTTGATTTTTCAATTGACCCATCCTCTGGTCCATCCCTTAAAATATCATGGTCAGAATTTTTTGGGACTTCTTTTTTGTCAGTAGCCTTATCAAGATTTTTTTCTATATTTAATTTATTATTAACAGGTAAAACTTCTTCATGCTTAAAATTATTTGGAAGCCCCTTATTTTCAAGACCACTTAACTTATCTTCCAAGGCCTTAAGTCTTAGAGACATGTCGTCTTTTACAAGTCTCTTGCAAATTTTTATTGCATTCATTTCGAAGACCACACGCTTATTGTCTGCATATTTTATTTCCACTGCAAGATTTTTTAAAATGTCGATAATAATAAGTAAGTCTTCTAGGTCAGTTTCTCCAGCCATTTCTTGAAACTCACTTAAGTGAGATGTGTAGATTATTTTTTTCGGGTCCTTTAAAGTTTTTACCAATAAAAGATCTCTAAAGTGATTTAAAATTTGTGAAGAAAGTGTGTTAAAGTCCACTCCCTCTTTATAAATTTCATCAATGGCATAAAGTGCCCCAGCTACATCTTTTTCCACAAGAGCTCTTGAAAGTGAAAATAAAAGTTCTGATGAGGAAATTCCAAGAACTTCCATGGCATCTTCTAACTTTATGTGGTCCCTATTCTTTGTAATAAGTTGGTCCAAAACTGAAAGGGCATCTCTCATTGCACCATCAGAAGACTTGGCAATAAGGGTAAAGACTTCCTCGTCACAGGATTTTCCTTCAAGGTCTGTAATTTTTTTCAAATTTTCTGTAATTTCTTCTATAGAAATTCTCTTAAAGTTATATTTTTGAGACCTAGATAAAATTGTGGCAGGAATTTTTTGTATTTCAGTAGTTGCAAGTATAAATATTAAATGTCTTGGCGGCTCTTCCAAAATTTTTAAGAGGGCATTAAAGGCTCCCTTGGAGAGCATGTGAACCTCGTCAATTATGTAGACCTTGTACTTTAAAGATTGAGGCGGATAAATTACTTTTTCCTTTAGCTCTCTTATATCGTCAACACCGTTGTTACTTGCGGCATCCATTTCCACTACATCTAAAACCGATTCGCTTAAGATAGCCTTGCAATTTTCACACTCATTGCAGGGATTGCCATCAATGGGATGAAGACAATTTACTGCACGGGACAAAATTTTTGCAGCAGATGTCTTTCCCGTTCCCCTAGTTCCTTGAAATATATAGGCGTGACTTATTTCGCCATTTTTTACTTGATTCTTTAATGAAGTTGTAACTGCTTCTTGACCACAAATCTCGTCAAAGGTTTTTGGCCTGTATTTTCTATATAATGCTTTGTACATTTTCTCACCTAAAATAATTATACATGAAAAAAATTTTTATTAAATTAAAATTAAGGATTTAGAGACAATTTTTCTTTTTCCAAAATATTTAACATCCTCTTCACATAATTTTCACATGGCAAGTATATTATGTAGACAAATCAAAGAAACAATGTGTTTCAAATAGGAGGATTTATTAAAATGAAAAATTTAAAGAAATTAGCAAGCGTTGGAATGATCTCTGTATTAATGTTAGGTATGGTAGCATGCCAAGGCGCTAACAAAAAAGCTGAAGAAGCTGCTAACGCTAAAGAAAATGCAGTAGAAGAACAAGCTGAAGCTAACGAAGCTAAAGTTGAAGCTAACGCTAAAGAAGCTGAAGCTGAAGTAGCTGCTGAAGAAGAACAAGCTAAAGAAGAAGTTGCTGAAGAAGCTGCTACTGAAGAAACTACTGAAGAACAAGCAAAATAATTTAGCTTAACTTTTTAAAGGAAGCCTTTCGAGGCTTCTTTTTTTACATAATTTTACTTTTAAATATATTTTTATAGAGGAAAGACTTTTATAATTCTTTTATTTACTATATAAAAGATTGTCCACTATTAAAAATATGTTATAATATTTTAATAGAAATAATGAAAGAAGGTGCTACATTGTTTTGTCCAAAATGTGGGAATCCTGTCTCTAAAGACGACAACTTTTGTGCTTCCTGTGGTCACAACTTAAAGGATGTCAAGGTAAGAATTACATCCAAAAAAGATGACAAAAAAGAAGACACTACTAAGGTAAAAAAAGTTTCTGAACACACTAGAGTCTTTAATCCAAAGTCTCTTGATGCCATTGACACCACTGATGAACTCAAAAACATTATTGCTGAAGTAGACAGAAAAATTTCCAAAAATATTGAAGACTACCAAAAGGGCAATGTCCAATCAAAATCACCTGCAAAGGAAAAGATAATTAAAAAATCTCCTGCAAAGGATATTGATATAGAAAAAAAGTCTAAAGTTTCTGAAAAGAAATTTGATACTATTGACACAAAAAAAGCTGATAAAGAATTTTTAGCAGCCAATAGTGATGTTAAATCTGAATCTGGCATGAGCCAAAAGGAACTCATTAGAAGAGTCCAAGAAGAACTTAAAAAATCAAATTATAAGGAAAAGAAAAAAACTTCTCCTGCAAAAGAAGAAAAATCTTCACAAGCAAGCATCTCTAATGATGATTCTTTTGAAAGTTCCTATGATTTAGAAAATATAAAAATTGAAAATCCTAAGAAATTTTCTTTAAAGGAAAAGTGGAAAAATTTTATTAACGAAGAAGACGATGAATTTTCTATTTTCTCAAGCATAAAAGATGACAGCAAGAAAAAAGAAGACACGAGAAATTTGGAGATTAGCAAATCTCTTGAAGATTCAGAAAAAACTTTTGAGAATACTCTTTCCACTCCAAAGATTGATATTGAAAATGCCATAAAAAAATCTGAAGAGGAAAAAAAGAAAAAAGCAAAAGCTGAAGAAGAAAAAAAATCAAAAGAAATTATAACTTCTAGTGAAGAAAAAATTTCTGGCGAAGAAAAAACTTCCGTGGATTCAAAACTTTCAGAAAAAGTAGAGCCTATGGATAAAAAGTCAGAGACTCCTCTTAAAGAGAAAAAATCTAAAAATCTCAAGGACTTATTTTCCTTTAAAGACAAGGGCGAAAAACCTGTCAAAGAAATAAATTCTGTGGATTCAAAAGTTGACAAGGTCATTGAAGAAGACTTATCCAAAAAGGTAAGTCATGTAGAAACAAAAATTTCACAAAAATCCATGAAGAGTCTCGACAAGGTCCTAGACTTTTTAAGTAAAATCACCAACAAGATTTCAAATTACATTGGCGACTTTGGCTCAAAGGAAAGTAAAATTGTAATTGGAATAGGCGCTTTATTAAATGCCATTGCACTTTTAATTGGCAGCGGGTCTTTTAGATTTATTTTAGTTTTATTTTTAATTCTTAAAATGGTCTTTGACTATTTTGAATTTTATGTACCCCTTAATATTGCAACTGACAGAGACGACATTGACACATCTTATCCTGAAGTGAAAAAATTCGCCCTTATAAACTGGATAATTTGTAAGGCCTTTTTGTTCCTTGGCTTTTTAATTTCACCCTTCGGTGGCTTCTTAAAATACAACATGTTGCAAGCCTTGACAGCAATGCCTCTTGCCACATTTTTATTAGTTGTGCTTTCTGTCTTAATTGCAATCACTCTTTACAGCAGAGAGTTTATTGGAAGATCAAAAATTAATTTCATTGGCTGGTACGCCATTGCCTTTACACTTTTTGAACTTCTATTTAAGATGATTTGGTTCATAATTAACTTTATTTTCGTAACACTTTTTTAAGACAATAAAATAAGGAGAGTAGTAGAAAAACTGCTCTCCTTTTTTCATGCAAATTTTTAAAATTAATAATAACTTTTGTGATCTGTGTCTAAATATTTTTTTAAATCACTTGGCTTATAAAGACCCTTGTCTGTCACAAAGCCTGTGATGAGTTCTGGTGGCGTTATGTCAAAGGAAGGATAAATTGCCTTTACTCCCCTTGCTGTATGGTCACCGAGTACAAGTGAAGGGTCACGAAGTTCAATTACTATATCGTCTTTAGCTTTCTTTTCTCCATCTGGCATGCCCGTTACATAAAAGGGCACCTTAAACGGGCGAGCCACAAGAGCAATTTGATGAGTGCCAACTTTATTTGCCACATGACCATCAAGGGTAATTGTGTCCGATGCCGATGTAAATAAGTCTATGCCTATATTTTCCATGGTGTAGGCGACCATATTGTCTGTTATGACTGTGGTGTCAAAGCCCATTTGGCTTATGCAAGTTGCAGTGAGCCTTGCCCCTTGATAGTAGGGTCTAGTTTCGGTGCAGTAGAATTTAACATCCTTTCCTTGCTCTTTTAGAGTCCTTGTCATTGTGCCAATAATTGTCTCTGCAAAACATTGGGTCAAAACTTTTCCCCCATCAGGTATTAAATCGCAGAGATACTTTGCAACTTCATTCATGGCGCTGTATCTTCTGTTTAAAGAATTTATAGATTCTTGGAAAAGAGCCTCCACTACATCATCTCCACTTTCCATTGCCTTTTTGGCAGCTTCTATAGACCCTCTAGTAACTTTTCTTAACCTTGTAGATGTAGTTGGTCTTGCAGTAGAAATTGTCTCTGCTGCATCTTCTAAGAAGTTTAATAAATCTTCTCCCCTTAAATCTCTCGCCTCATAGGCTGCAAGTGCCATGCCCATACCTGCTGCTGTGTAGGGTCCTGCTGACTGTGTCACCATATCCTTTATGGCTCTTGCAACTTCCTTGTGAGTCCTACATATTTCAAAGCGTATTTCCTTGGGGTAGACTCTCCTGTCTAATATCCTAACTTCTCCATCTTCATACCAAGCCACATTTTCATATCTTAGCATAAAGGGCATATCATAATCTTGTCTCTTCATTTATTCCAACTCCCCAATTATTTTCACAATCAAATTTTTTAATTTTGGCGAAACTTCCCTTGCCACATCTTCAACTTCACTTCCGTCCATATTTTCTATGCGGTCAGAGGAATAATTTGTGGCAACTGAAAAGGCAAGGACCCTTATGCCGCAGTGACCTGCCGTCAAAGTTTCTGTAATAGTTGACATGCCAACTAAGTCGCCGCCAAGACTTCTTATGGCCCTAATTTCTGATGGTGATTCAAAAAATGGTCCCACAGTGAAGAAGTAAACTCCTTCCTTTAATTCAATCCCCTCTTCAAGGGCAGATTTTTTTGCAAGGCTACGAAGTTCCTTGTCATATAAATTGTCAATGGGATAAAATCTTTCGCCAAATTCTGACAAATTGTTGCCCCTTGTCGGACTCACACCAGCAAAATTTATGTGGTCTCTAATTAGGCAAATATCTCCTGGATAAAAATTATAATTTACAGCACCTGCTGCATTTGTGAGAATTAAATTTTTTACTCCAAGGAGCTTTAAAACATAAACTGGCATGGCAAGTTCGTCAAAGTCGTAGCCTTCATAGTAGTGAAATCTTTTGGTCATGCATATGACATGCTTTCCAGATAATTTCCCAAAAATAAATTTCCCCTGGCTATTACTTGTGGAAATCAAAAAATTTGGCACATCTCTGTAGTCAATTTCTAGCTTATCTTCCATTTCATCTAAAAGATTTTCAAGACCTGTGCCGAGAATTATGGCAAGCTCTGGCCTTGTTTTTATCTTTTCTAAAATATAGTCTGCACTTTTTTTATAATTTTCAAAAATTTTTTCTTTTAACATAGTCCCTCTCCATTTATCTTTAGTCTAACACAGGATAAGCAATTGTCAATTGCAGGTAAGATGTGATAAATTATATTTGAGGTGCGACATGAATTACAGAAAAATTTTAGTAGAATATGGAAAAAAACTTTTAGATAAAAAATTAGTGGCAGGCACTAGCGGCAATTTAAGCCTTAGGGGTCAAGGTGATGAAATTTACATTAGCCCAAGTGGCATGGACTACTTAGAAATCAAAGAAGATGACATTGTAAAAATAAATTTTAATGGCGAAATTTTAGATGGAGACAAAAAACCTTCCTCAGAGTGGATGATGCATAGAGAAATTTACAAAAATTATCCATCCTACAATGCCATAGTCCACACTCATTCAAGTTTTGCCACAGCCTTTGCAGTTTCACGAAAAAAGATTCCCCTAATTTTAATTGAGATGGAACCCTTTTTAGGTGGCGAAATTGAAGTAGCTCCCTTTGAACCTTCAGGATCCCTTGAACTTGCAAGGTCTATCCTTCCCTATTTGAAAAAATCAAACTCCTGCCTACTAGCAAATCACGGAGTTGTCTCTTGCGGCAAGGACATGGAGTCTGCCTTTTTATCAGCAGAATATGTGGAAGACGCGGCAAAAATTTACTATTACTCCTTAAATATTGGCGAGCCAAAAATAATTTCAGAATAAATTTAAAAATAACGCAAAAAAGACAGTCCCCCTGTCTTTTTTCTCTGTACCTATAAATTTTTACCACTAAAAATTTTCCTTGAGCACTAATAAAAAATTTAAATAGCCTTTATGTGGCAAGATTCCATTACGCTAATGGCTGCTGCTTTCTTTTCCTCTGTAAGTCCCTCTGTCAAATCTTTGTAGATATAAATATTTTTTTCTGGCAAAAATCCCTTTACCAATAAGGCATTGGAAACTACGCAAATATCTGTCACAAGTCCCAAGAAATAAATGCTATCTATGCCATCTTTTTCATCTAAACTTTTTAAATACTCTCCCAGTTCGATTGAGGCAAAAGTATTTTTTTCAAATTTTTTCGCCCTATCAAAACTTTTTGTTTCCTTTAATGCGTCTGCAATTTCATGACCCCATGTTCCCTTTATACAGTGTTCTATGGGAAGATTTTCTCCTTCCTTTGTCTTTAAATAGTCTTCATAATGGGTGTCTAAGGTGTAAATTATTTCTCCCTTAAATTCCTCTACCTTTTCCACAACCTTATCTAAAAGTTTTTCTGTGTCCCTTCCCTTTAGAGAGCCACTTATAAAATCATTTTGCATATCAATTACAACTAATGCCTCCATGTCCTCACTCCTTTACCCTATGATACAACAAGTTTTACATATTTTAAAGTTCACTGTATAATATTTTGGGGTGAATTATGAAATACAAGAGTGTTTTAAAAGCAGAATTTTTATATAGAAAAAATAGATTTATCGCTCTTTGCAAAAAGGGTTTCTTGACTCTTACTGTCTATGTGCCAAACACTGGCAGGTGCAAGGAAATTTTAAGAGAAGGTGCCACAGTTTTTCTTACCTACAATGACAGTCCCAACAGAAAGACTTCCTACACCCTCATTGCCGTCATGAAGGACGATAAAATAATAAATATCGATTCACAAGCTCCCAACGAGATAGCTTACCAGGCATTTTTGCAAAATAAAATTGACCTTGGCTTTAAGTACAATAAAATAAAAAGAGAATACTCTCATGGCGATTCCCGCTTTGATTTTTATTTAGAAGGCGAAGGCAGAAGGGCTCTCTTAGAAGTCAAGGGCGTGACTCTTGAAAATAAGGGCATCGTCGCCTTCCCCGATGCGCCAACTACGAGGGGACTTAAGCATATAAATGGTCTCATTGAAGCTAGTGGCGAATACTTAACTTACATCCTCTTTGTAATTCAAATGAAGGATGTAAAGTTTTTCACGCCAAATTACCTGACAGATAAAAATTTTTCGCAGGGACTTATAAGGGCAAGAGAGGCTGGAGTTAATATTCTCGCCTACGACTGCTTAGTAACGAGAAATTCACTGGAAATATCAGATAAAGTGCCTGTAGTTTTGGAGGAAACATGGAATTTAGACTTGCAAGAGAATTAGATAGAGAAAAAATCGAAAAAATTTATGAAGATGGCTCTCTTAAATTAAAATCGCTGGGCATAAACCAGTGGCAGGGAGCTGACAAGCCAAATTTAAATAATTTTAAAGATCTTATAGAAAACAAAAATATTTTTGTCTTAGAAGACCAGGGAAAAGTAGTGTCCACTGTAATAATTTACGCCCATGATGAGGACTATGAAAATAATTTAGCTGGAGAATGGAAAAGTCCAAGGCCCTATGTGGCTCTTCACAGGATTGGAAGCCTTGCAAGTGAGAGAAAAAAGGGCTATGGCAGAAAAATTATTGAATTTGCAGAAGCCTATGCGAGGGAAAATAATTTTAAATCAGTTCGCATTGACACCCACAGAGAAAATAAGTCCATGCAAAATCTTTTAAATGCACTTGGCTATACTTATGTGGGCATAGTTTATCTTGGCGGCAAAAGTGAAAGATTTGCCTATGAAAAAGTATTGTGAGGTTAATATGTTTAAAGATAGAGAAGACAAGAGGTTTATAAAAATTTTTAAGGAGGGCTCTCTTACTGAGTCCATACAAATTCTATTAGACACTGAAACAGGAGTAAATTATCTCTACATCGGTGCAGGTTACGGTATGGGCATCACTCCCCTCCTAAACTCTGAGGGAAAAGTTGTAATTTCAAGTCAAAGAGAAATACAAAATTATATTGAAAGAAATTAAAAAAAGCCACAGCTTACTAAAAATCTTAAAGTAAACTGTGGTTTTTATTTAAATTAAAAGTGGCAAGAAAACTGTGGCAAGTCCTAAGAAGATAAAAAACCCAAAGACATCTGTAAATGTTGTGAGAAAAATTGATGAGGCTATGGCTGGGTCAATTTTCATCTTATCCAAGATAAGTGGAATGAGAAATCCCATGGAGCAGGCAATTATCATGTTGGCAATCATGGCTAAGAATAAAATAAATCCTAAATAGATATTGTGATGCCAAAATACAAAAACTCCAGCTGCCAAAATTCCTATAATGGCTCCTTCAAAAAGTCCCAAAAATATTTCTTTAAATATAAGTTTATAATCCTCTTTGAGGGACAACTCACCACGAGCAAGTGATGTAAGTATAATTGAAAGAGTTTGTGAGCCTGCGTTGCCGCCCATTCCCGTTACAATTGGCATGGCTGCAGATAGGACGACTACCTGTGAAATTGTGGACTCAAAACCCTTTACAACAGAGGATGCCAAAAAGGCTGTCAGTAAATTTACAATTAACCAAGGAATCCTGCTCTTAAAGGAGTCAAACCAAGTTGAGTCGTAAACTTCGTCTGCATTAACACCGTGCATCTGCAAAATATCTTCGTTGTGCTCTTGGTCGATGATGGCAATAATGTCTTCTGATGTAATAACGCCAAGGATTGCCATGTTGCTGTTTACTACTGGCAAAATGTCTAGCTCGTACTTGCTAAAGAGGTTTGCCGCAACTTCTTGGTCGTCAGTGCCATATACATAAAAGTCCACTTCTTTTAAAATATCTTGAAGAAAAGTCTTGGCATTGGCAACTAAGAGATCCCTTATTGTCACAATTCCTTGCAGTCTGTGATAATCGTCTGTGACAAAAATTTCATCAATAATTTCTGTCTCAGGTGAAATTGTCCTGAGTTTTTTTATGGCTTCTTCTGCCGTCAAGTTTGCCCTAAGGGCAATAAAATTTGTGGTCATGATACCGCCTGCAGACTCTTCGTCAAAGGAAAGTATCATCTTCAAGGTGTTTTTCTCAGCACTTTTCATTGAGGACAAAATTGCCTTTCTCCTCACCGTTGAAAGAACACCCAAAAGGTCGGCAACTATTGAAGTTTCCATGTGAGCAAAAATTTCTATTAGATCATCATCAGTAAAAAATGCCATCATCCTTGCGCTGAGGTCATCTTCTGCCGATTCAAAGAGAAGTGCCATGTTATCGTGGCTTACTAGACTAACAAAAGTTTCCAGGTCCTCATCTTCTAAGTCCTCTGCTTCAAGGGCAATATCCACAGGGTGATACTCATCAAAGAGACTGTTTAAGAGCATGTAATCTTCTATTTTTATAATTTTTTTAATCTCTTCATTCAAATCCATTTTAATCACCTGCCAAAGTTTCTAAATCTGTTACAAAAGATGAAATTTCATTTTTCATTCCATTTGTGTATCGGGAGTACATTAAATATAATTCATTTTTTGCCCTAGTCATGGCAACATAAAAGAGTCTTCGCTCTTCACAAAAAAGTTCCTCATCTTCTCTTATGGCATCAAGACTTGCAGTAGATGGCAAAGTCCCCTCATATAAGTCTACAACAAAAACTCGGGAAAACTCAAGCCCCTTGGCAGAATGAATAGTAGAAAAAGTTAAATTTGCCCTATTACTTCTTGGCTTCAAGAGGTCGTACTCCAACTCCTTTAACCTTCCAATAAATAAATCCAGAGACTCAGTGCTTTTTGCAATTAACTTTAAATAGTAGAGGTATTCGTTTAAAGTCGCCTCTGTTTCCATGAATCTCTTGGCATTTTCTCTTAAATATTTGCCATAACCCATTTCCTTGTCAATATAATTAATGGCATCGTAGACATTAGATCTTGCAATTTTTTTAAAGCCAACTAATAACTTGTTAATATTTTTGTGGTAGTAAGATGGAAGCCCTGGATAGTCCTTTAAAATATTAAAAATATTTTTGCCCCTATTTCTCTTCATATAGTCGATGTGTTTTTTGGAAATGTAGCCATCTAATTTAAAGTAAAATTTTTCATAGAGGTCAATATCAGAAAGGTCATGAGAAAAATTTAAAATATCTAAAATATCACGAGTTATAAAGTGAGAAAAGAACTTAGTCTTTTTGTCCTTTATATTAAAATCATAATTTTTTCTCTCAAAATACTCCACAAGACCAATGCTGGATAGATTGTTTCTGTATAAAACTGCAATGTCCCCTGCCTCCTTTTGAAGTTCCCTTTCGATAAAGGCATACTGGTCCTTGGGCTCCTTGACCTTAATAATATTTACAGGCTTAGCAAAGGGATTGTCTGTGACAACAGTTTTTTCGAAGCGATTTTCATTTTGGGCAATAAAAATATTTGCAATGTTTACAATATTTTTTGTGGATCTGAAATTTTCTTCCATGTAAAAAGTCGCAATGTCCTCATAGTCCTTTTGCAGCTTAAAAAGTTCTTCAGTGCTGGCGCCCCTAAAGCCGTAAATGGACTGGTCGTCGTCGGCAACGACAAATAAATTATTGTCAGGCTTAGCCAAAAGTTTTAAAACTTGAAACTGACTTCTACTTGTGTCTTGCCCCTCGTCAAGCTGAATAAATTTAAACCTGTCTCTATATTTTTTTCTTATAGAAGCATCGGTCTTTAAAATCTCGTAAGCTAGATTTATCATGTCGTCAAAGTCAATTAAATTTTTGTCCTTTTTATACTTTTCATAGGTCTCATAAAAGTTGACGAAGTTGTCAGTGTCGCATCTTTTTGTCTTGGCAAAGGAAGTTGGGCTGAGCATCATATTTTTGCAGTAGCCAACTTCAGAAATTGCCGTTTCAATTCGCTCTTCAGTGGGATAAGTTTTGTTGACATCTCTATAAATATCTCTTAAAATTTCATATTTTTTCTTTAAATTTGAATCAATAAGGCTAAGGGACTTACCAGATTTTTTAGAGTAGTCCCGAACTATGGAATAACAAAAGGCGTGAATAGTGGAAAAGACTACATTTTTATCCTCAAACATTAAATTGTAACGCATTTTAATATCCACAGCTTGCGCCTTGGAAAAAGTAATGGTAAGAATGCTCTTTGGGTCCACTCCCCTATCTATTAATCTCTTAGTCCTATGTAAAATCATAGTTGTCTTGCCTGCGCCAGGAACAGCAAGAACTATTGCAGGTCCCTTGAAATGTTCCACAGCTTTTAATTGACTAGATGTTAATTTCACATTATCCCTCCCACTCTAGTGTAAACTATTTCATAAATATTTTAAATCTATTTTTTTAACCCTGCTATTGTGATATAATTTAAATATAAACTGGTTTAGGGGGTATAACTATGTTAATGACAAATTTCTTGCAAAAAAGAAAGTCTGTCAGAAATTTTAAAACGGACACAGTTCCAAGAGATGCCTTGGAAAATATAAAATTACTTATGGACGAAATGGGAACTAATGAAAGCGGCATAAGTTTTTCTCTTTATGAAAACGGAAAAATTGTTGCTGAAGGACTAAGAGGCAAAGCAGGTTATGCAGGAGTCATGATAGAAGCTCCACACTACATTGCACTAGACATTGACGGAGACAAACCGCTTAACATATTAAAGGGTGGCTACTGCCTAGAAAAATTAAACACAAAAATTGTTGATCTTGACATAGACACTTGTTGGATCACAGTTGATAGCGTTGATGCAGACACAAAAAGAGCCATCTTCGGAGAAAATGGCACAGGCATAGATTATCTAATTGCTCTTGGCTATGGACAAAAGAAAAAATTATTTGACCCAGAAGTTACAAGCTCAAGACTTAGCGTAGAAGAAATTGTCTTCGCAGATACAATTGGAAATCCTATTTCCATAGAAACACTTGAAAACTATGGCGTCTTCGATGTATTTTCATCAGTAAGATATGCACCAAGTCACAAAAATTTCCAACCTTGGAGATTTGTCCTTAAGGGAGCAGAAGTTGATGCCTATATGGTAAAATCTGATGAAGATAACAGATCACTTATCGACATGGGCGTAATCTTATTCTACATGGAAGAAATGCTAAAGACTATTGGCATAAATAAAAAATGGACAATCGACTTAAAGGACGCAGGCAAATATTATTATATCGGCTCCTTTACACTATAATTTTAAAATAAGGGCTCATTCCCTTTTTTATTTACTTTAAATGCAAAAATCTCCACAATTTCGTGGAGATTTTTTATTGTTTAAAAGTTTTTTAGAACTAATTATTAGCCCTAAATATTTTCTGTAAGTGAATCTATTTTTTCTTTGACATCATCTTGATCTAAGCCCAAGCCCTTGGCAAAGAAGTTGAGCCCATTTTTTGTTTCCTCTAAGGTTTCAAAGGAAGTTGATGAAAAGGCAATGCCCTCCCCCTTTTGTCCCAATGGTGGTTTATCGTAAGTTACACTGTTATCTGTAAGAAAATAATCTGCGTTTAAGTTATTTATAAGCTTAAAATCAGGATCCATTTCATCGCCTATTGCGCTGGCATCAGGATAAATGGACTCTGCCCCACTAGGTACTCCCACTACATTTTCATAACCTAAAAATTTTAAGGCCTTTGCAGCCTTTACTGACAAGGCAACAATTCTTGGATTTTCTTTTTCTACAAAGAGTTTATCCGCCATCTCTCCCTCTTTTTCTTTGTCGACATTTTCTTGGCTTACTTCTTTTGCATTAGAATTATTTTCTATTCTTGCCTCCTCCTGAGATTTGCAAGAAGTTACAATCATCATCAAAAGTAAAACAAAAGCAATCTTGATATAAAATTTTCTTTTCATAAAACACACTCCTTTTTTTTTCTTACTCTATTTAATTCATCCTATTACTATAATAGCACATTATTCAAAAAAAAAAAAAAAAATAAAAGGGCAAAATTTTGTGAAATTTTTACATGTTTAAGAGGATTTAAAAAATTGTATTTAAAAATTTTTAAAATTTATTATAAAAATTTGCAAGAAAAAAACTGCCGCTTGCACGACAGTTTCTTAGTTTAGATTTTAAAGATTAAGCATTAACTTTTTCTTTTTCTGCTTGAGCTTTCTTTAGCTTTGCTTCTTCAAGTTTTGCTTGTCTTTCTTTTTCCTTTTTTTCTTTTTCCTTTTGTTTCATCTTTTCCACTCTTTCAGGATATTCGCAATAAATTGCTCCTGTTGGACATTTTGAAACACAGATTCCACAGTTGATACACTTGTCATAGTCAATTGATGCCAAGTTGTTTTCTACATGGATTGCATCCTTTGGACAGTTCTTTTCACAGATTCCACATCCGATACAACCAATGCTACAGTTTGTCCTTACAACTTTACCTGGATCAAGTGACTTACATTCAACAACTGTCTTTGATTTGTAAGGTCTAAGTGCAATGATTTTTTTAGGGCAAATGTTGATACACTTCATGCAGGCAACACATTTTTCCTTGTCCACTACTGCAACTCCATTTACCATGTGAATTGCGTCAAATTCGCAGACACTTACGCAAGTGCCACCGCCGCAGCAACCAAAGTTACATGCCTTTGCACCTTGTTGATAGTCAGAAATTAATCTACAATCAACTAAATCATTGTAATCATATTTATTTTTTGCCTTGTTACAGTCTCCTTGGCAAAGTACACAGGCAATATTTCTTTCTACATTTCCTGCGTTAACGCCCATTACTGCACTGACTTTTTCTGCAGTTTCTGCACCACCAATTACGCAACCATTTACTGGTGCCTTTCCATTGGCAATGGCTTCTGCTAAACCATCACAACCTGGAAAGCCGCAAGCTCCACAGTTTGCTCCTGGCAATACATCTCTAACTTCAGCGACCTTTGGATCTACCTCTACATAAAAAACCTTTGAAGCTATTGAAAGAATTACTCCAAAAAAGGCTCCCGCAATTCCCAAAAACAAGACTGGGGTAAGTACTGTACTCATTTCCATAATTACCTCCTATACCAATCCGCCGAAACCTGAAAATGCAATTGCCATTAGGCCTGCACTAACAAGTGCAATTGGAACTCCTTGAAGTGCCTTTGGTACATCTGCTAGCATTAATTTTTCTCTTAGTGCAGCTATAAGTACAAGTGCAAGTGTGAAACCTATTGAAGCTCCAAATCCGCTAAATATTGTTTCTATTAAGTTATATCCATTTTGAACATTTAAAACTGTTACACCAAGTACAACACAGTTTGTAGTAATAAGTGGAAGATATACACCCATGGCTTGGTAAAGTGAAGGTGATGACTTCTTAATAAACATTTCTACAAATTGTACTAATGATGCAATTACAAGAATAAATGCAATTGTTTGTAAATACTCAAGTCCAAATTTATCTAATACAAAAATTTGAATTAGCCATGTGATTGCAGATGCAAGTACAACTACAAAGGTAACGGCTACTCCCATTCCAAGGGCAGTCTCTGTCTTGGAAGATACACCTAAGAAGGGACAAATTCCTAAGAATTGAGCAAAAACATAATTATTTACAAGTATTGTTGAAATTAAAATCGTAATAATACTTTCTAACATTAGTCTGCCCTCCTGTTTAACAATAGTTTAAATCCTGCTATTAAAAATCCTAGAAGTATGAAGGCACCTGCTGGAGCTCCCATAATTCCAATTCCTGGATAAGATTCTGGCAAAATATTAACATTAAATAGTGTGCCATATCCGAAAAATTCACGAACAAGACCCATTGCAAGTACGGCAATAGTATATCCAACGCCTGTTCCTATTCCGTCAACTATTGATGGAACAAGGGCATTTTTATAAGCAAAACCTTCAGCTTCACCAAGGATACAGCAGTTAACTACGATTAGTGGCAAGAAAATACCAAGTGCTGCATAAATTGGTTGTGAATAAGCTTGAAGTATCATTTGTACTAATGTTACGAAAGTGGCAATTACTACTATAAAACAAGGAATTCTTATTTTATCAGGTATTATATTTCTAAGTGCAGATACTACTCCATTACTCATGATTAGTACGAAAGTAACTGCAACTCCCATTGCCAATGAGTTTGTTAAGTTATTTGTGATAGCCAGTGTTGAACAAAGCCCTATAAGTTGGATGAATACGGGGTTGTTTTTAAAAGCACCGTCTAAGAATACTTTAGATAATTTCATTTTAATCCTCCTTATTCATTCTTTAAAACTTCGTCATAAACCTGAATGGCATCGTTGGAACCTGCTAGGGCACCCTTAGATGAGATTGTTGCTGATGTAAGCCACATAACTTCATCTTCAGCCTTTGGATCCTTAGAAAGTTTTAGAGGACCTGTTGCAGATTTTCCTTCGTAAGATGGATAGTATTCATCAGTTGTGATTCTTGAACCGAAGCCACTTGTTTCACCATTGGAAATATTTCTAAATCCAGCGATTTTATCTCCATCAAGTAAAAATCCTAGAGCATTGACCATAGCTCCACCATAACCATTTGATTTTACATTGACACCGTATCCAACAACTTGGTCGCCTTTTTTTGCAACAAAGATTTTTTCAATAGTTGGATATTTTTCTTTTATTGAAGATAATTTTTCTTGATCATATTCTTCAAAGCCATCTGCATTTTCGCCAAAGATAACTTCGTAAGATGCAAGTGTATTTTTTAGTTCAGTTTCTGCAATTACTGGAGCAGTAAAACTATTTACAACTGCTAAAAGTCCTGCAGATAGGGCGCAGAAAACTAAAAGTATAATTCCAAATTTTACTGGTTCTTTCATTTACTTCGCCTCCCCATAAGCACTTGTTACTGTAAGCTTGTCAATTAAAGGTGTTGCAAGGTTCATAAGACATATTGCATAGGAAACACCTTCTGGAAGAGATGCCTTTACTCTTATTACTGCAGTTAAAATACCGCAGCCAAGGGCAAATATTATTCTTCCCTTTCTGTTTATTGGGTTTGTAGTGTAGTCAGTTGCCATAAATATAGCACCTAGTAATAAACCTCCTGCTAATAATTCGTAAGGAATTATATTCATAGGAATACCTAAAATTCCAAGACATACTGCAGTAGTTGCAACATAAATTACTGGGATTTCCCAAGAAATTACCTTTCTAACTACTAAGTAAACAAAACCTATTAAAAGTGCAATTGCTGAAGTTTCTCCAATTACTCCGCCAATGTTTCCAATAAACATATCCTTCATTTGAGGAAGATTTGCAAAGTCTCCAGCTGCTATAAGTTGAAGTGGTGTAGCGTAAGTTATTGAATCTAAATCAGTTACACCTTGTTTTAATAATTCAGGTGAAATATAACCTGTAATTTGTTTTGGCCATGATGCCATAAGTACAAGTCTTGCAGCAAGAGCTGGGTTCATAAAGTTAAATCCAATACCACCAAAACATTCTTTTACTATTAAGATTGAAAAAACGGATCCGAAAGCTGCCATCCATAGTGGGAAAGATTGAGGCATATTTAGTGCAATCAAAATTCCAGTTACTACAGCAGACAAGTCCCTTATTTGTACAGTCTTTTTAAGTGCAGATTGAGTTACATACTCAGTTGCCACACAAGCTACTACACAAGTTAGAATCAAGAGAATTGACCTCATTCCGAAGAAATATACGGAAGCAATCATTGCAGGAACAAGCGCTATGATTACATCAAGCATAATCTTCCTAACAGTGTCATTTGCCCTAATGTGAGGAGCAAGTGAAACGAAGCGAGCTTCATTTACTGTCATCGGATCTTTAGTTATTTTATTATTTTCCAAATTGATCCCTCCTATTTCTTTTGATTAGCTCTGATTTCTCGTTTAGCTAATTTAACAGATGCACTTAGATGTCTCTTTGCTGGACAAACAAAGGAACATATTCCACATTCCATACATTGGTCAGCGTGTAAAGCGCTGCATAAATCAACATCGCCCTTTAAAATTGCATGATTAATATCAGTTGGATTAATATTTGCTGGACAGTGATCTACGCATCTTGAACATCTAATACATGGGGATTCAATTCTTTCTGTAACTTCTTCTTCAGTGAAAACTAAAATACCTGAAGTAGTCTTTGTAACAGGTGCGTCAAGGCTAAACACTGACTTACCAGTCATAGGACCACCGCAAATAATTTCTTTAAAGTTTTCCTTTACTCCTCCGCAGAAATCTAAAATATCTCCAACAGGAGTACCTATTTTAACGAGAATATTCTTTGGTTCCTTAATTCCAGAACCAGAAACAGTTATTACTCTTTCATAAGAAGGCTTTCCTTCTATCATTGCTTCATAAAATGCAAGAGTTGTACCAACATTTGTTAGGAAAACTCCAACATCATTTGTTACACCATTTTGTGGAACAATTCTTCCAACAACGGCTTCAGAAAGTCTCTTTGAATCACCTTGTGGATACTTAGTTTGACATCCAACGACTTTTAAGTGACTCCAATTAGGATTTTTCCCTATAACTTCTTCCATTTTAGCAATTGCGTCAGGTTTATTTTCTTCAATTGCCATGTAAGAAACATCCTTGTTATAAAAATATGAGAAGATATCTAGACCTTCTAATATTTCTTCAGTTCTTTCTAGCATAATTCTGTGGTCACAAGTGAGGAAAGGCTCACATTCTGCCCCATTTATTATACATTCATCAAGCACTGGGTCTTCACCTTTTAATTTTGCGTGAAGAGGGAAACCAGCACCGCCCATACCAACGACACCCTTTTCTTTAATAAAAGGAATTAAGTCGTCAATTGGATGATCCTTATAATCTTTAAAAGATTTAAGGTCATCAGTCATTTCGTCTTTGCCATCGTTTTCTATAACGACACAATCACAATACCTTCCATCAGCTGTGTACATTTTTTTAATCTCTTTAACTGTACCTGATACAGAAGAGTGTATAGCAGCTGATATATAAGCATCAGAATTACCCACCATTTGTCCAACCTTAACAGAATCGCCCTTTGACACAACTGGTGAGCAAGGTGCTCCAATGTGTTGTGACATAGGTATGTAGGCAATCTTAGGACTTGGCATCCTCTCAATTGCAATCTTTTCTGTCAAAGTTTTGTGTTCGTCCATGTGAACTCCACCTACGGAAAAAGTGAGATTTCTTGAACTCATAAAACTTCACCCCTTATTCGGCATATGCCTAATTTTTTACCTTTTGTTATAATTATAACACTAAATTTAATTAAAGTATATGATTCTACTTAAAAATTTAGACTTGGGAAATCTTTTACCATGTGAGAAAGTAGTCAATCTTAAATTTTAATTTTTAAAAATTTTTATTTTTTGCAGAAATAATTTTTATTTTTTCTCTGGAAACTTTTTTATTTTTGCCACAAAATTTTACATTTCTTAAGTCATCTCTTATATTTTTTTGCAAAAAAATCTCACGACTTTTAATCGTGAGAAAATTTTTATCTTTATTAATATTTTTTTATTAATTATTTCTTTCATATGGAAGTCCATCTGCTGATGGTGCTCTTGATCCTTTAACGAAGACAATTAATACAATAAGAGTAATTGCATAAGGAATCATTGAAAGTAAATTTGTGTCGATTTTTATGCCAATAGATCCAAGGAAAACTGATAGACCTTGGGCAAAGCCAAATAATAGGCAAGCTAACATGGCACCTTGTGGTCTCCATCCACCAAAGATTACTGCTGCAAGGGCAATAAAGCCTTGACCTGATATAAGTGTCTCTCTGTAATTGGAAACTACTGCAAGAGACATGGATGCTCCACCAAGTCCAGCCAAAAATCCAGAGGCAAGGACACAGATATATTTTATTTTGTAGGCGTCAACACCAAGAGTTTCTGCTGCCTTAGGGTATTCACCAACAGCCCTTATTCTTAGTCCAAGTCTTGTCTTGTAGAGAATAAAGTAAACTATAAAGACAAGGACAAAGGCAAGATAAACTGAAACATATTGTGAAAAAACTATGTCCAAAAATCTTGTGATTCCCTTACCTGAGCCGCCCTTAAATACATTTGCAAATAAAACTGGAAGTTTATCTTCGTAGTTTATGGACTTTGACATGGCAGCTCCATCAAAGAAAAGTCTGCAAAGGAAAAGTGAAAGCCCTGGTCCAATTAAATTTATGGCAATACCACTTACAACATGGTCTGCTGCAAAATTTACTGTAGCTATAGCATGAAGAAGGGCAACTAACATTCCACCAAGTCCGCCACACAAAAAGGCTAGCCAAGGATTGCCAAGATAATATCCAACAATAGAGCCAACTACTGCTCCTATGGACATCATGCCTTCAAGTCCAATGTTTACAACTCCTGCGTTTTCAGATAAAACTCCACCGAGAGCTGTATAAATAAGAGGAGCTGAATATAAAAGTGTAATTGATAAAATACTTGCTAAGCTTAATAGTGAACTATTCATTTGCTCCTCCTTCTACATTTTTCTTATTTCCCCCTGAAGTGTTTGAGTCTTTCTTCGTCCACTTAGTAAAGAAAAATCTAATCATATCTAAAAGTTTTGGCATTGCAATAAATAAAATCATTATGCCCACAATAATATTTACAACTTCGGAATAAGTGCCAATAGTTGTAAGTTTTCCTCCCCCATAAGTTAGACCTGCGTATAAAAGTGCAGCTGGTATTGTACCAAGAGGATTGTTGCCAGCAATAAGTGCCACAGCCATTCCATCGAAGCCATAGCCTTCTTGCCCTGCCATAATTCCAATGTTTCCTGAGACTCCAAGAACTGTAATTGCTCCTGCAAGCCCTGCCAAAATTCCTGCTATGCCCATAGATGTAACTATGGATTTATTAATGCTAATGCCGCCATATTCTGCTGCCTTTTGGTTAAAGCCAACGGCACGAAGTTCATAGCCAAGGGTAGTTTTTTTGAGGATATACCAAATTACGATTGCAGCTATAATTGCAATAATAATTCCAAAATTAACTGGCGGATTTAAAATATCTCTCAAAAATTTATTATTTGCCAAGACGGCCTTTCCCGCCTCACTTGCCTTCCAAGAGCCGAGAATTTTTATAGAGGCACTTTTTTTAATTGGATAGGAGTTGTCTGACTCAATGTTTCTAAGTAATGGAAAACTTAAAAGATAGTTGCTAAGGTAAAAGGCAATCCAGTTCATCATAATTGATGAAATAACTTCATTTACTTGGAATTTTGCCTTTAAGATACCAACTAAGGCTCCCCAAATATAGCCACAAAGAGCACCTGCAAGAAGGGCTACAAGACCGTGAAGAACTGGTGGCAAGTCTAAAAGTAGACCCACAACTAGGGCTCCAATTGAGCCAACAATGTATTGACCTTCTGCGCCGATGTTAAATAGTCCTGTGTTAAAGGCAAAGGCAACGGAAAGTCCTGTTAAGATTAGTGGCACTGCCTTTACAATTGTCCAGGAAATATATTTTGGCTTGCCAAAGGCGCCGAAAAATATAACCTTGTAAGCTTCTATTGGGTTAGTTCCACTGACTATTAAAATAATGGAGCCAATAATAATACCAAGTACAATGGCAAGCACTGTATATAAAAATCTATTTCTCTTCATTTTTACCTCCTGCCATGTATAGTCCTATTTCACTTTCATTAGTTTCTTTAGCATCAAAAGTTTTTAGAATTTTGCCATTGTAGATGACAGAAATTCTATCAGATAGAGCCATTATTTCATCTAGTTCAAAGGAAATGAGAAGGACTGCCTTGCCCTTGTCCCTTTGATTAATCAAAAAGTTTCTAATGTATTCAATGGCACCAACATCAAGACCCCTAGTAGGTTGTGCCGCAATTAAAAGGTCTGGGTCTCCTGAAATTTCTCTGGCAAGGATTACCTTTTGTTGATTTCCACCAGAAAGTTCTCCTGCCAGTCTATCTATATTCCTAGGTCTTATGTCGTAATCATCTTGGAGTTTTTTGGCATTGTCTTCGATCTTCTTAAAATCTAAAATTCCCTTTTTAGAATATTGATCCTTGTAATAGTTTTTTAAAATTAAATTTTCTGCAACGCTAAAATCTAAAACTAGGCCTCGAAGTTGTCTATCTTCTGGGATTGAATTGATTCCCCTTTCAATAATTTCTCTTGGACTCTTGTTTAAAATTTCCTCGCCCTTAAAAATAATTGAGCCGCTTTCAGCTAACTTTAGACCAGTTAAAGTCTCAATGAGTTCAGATTGACCGTTGCCATCAACGCCAGCTATTCCGTGGATTTCCCCAGCTTTTACATCTAAGTCCAGATCATCTAATTTTTTTACATTTCTAAAATCTCTTGCACACAATTTTTTGATTTCAAGAATTCTTTCGCCAGCTTCCACATCTTTTTTGTCAACATCAAGATGAACAGCTCTACCAACCATCATGTCTGCAAGTTGTGATTCAGTGACATCAGAAACATTTACAGTTTCAATTTTCTTGCCACGCCTTATAATGGTACACCTGTGTGCCATTTGCTTAATTTCCTTTAATTTGTGAGTGATAATTATAATTGACTTACCTTCCTTGGAAAGGTTTTTTATAATTTCAATAAGCTCCGTAATTTCTTGAGGCGTCAAAACAGCTGTTGGCTCATCAAAAATTAAAATATCAGCGCCCCTATAAAGGACTTTTAAAATTTCAACTTTTTGTTGAGTACCAACAGAAATATCCTGAATCTTGGCATCGGGATCGATTTTAAAACCATATCTCTCAGAGAGAGCGATGACATCTTCCCTTGCCTTTTTTATATCAACTTTGATGCCATTCATGGGTTCCATGCCCAAAATAATATTTTCAACAACAGTGAAGGGCTCGATTAGCATAAAATGTTGGTGAACCATGCCAAGGCCAGCCTTGATTGCATCATTGGGATCCTTAAATTCTTTTTTTTCATTGTTTATATAAATATCACCTGATGTAGGAGAGCTCATGCCGTAAAGCATATTCATAAGAGTAGTTTTGCCGGCACCATTTTCTCCAAGAAGGGAATGAATTTCACCTCTTCTAATATCAAGATCAATTCCATCGTTTGCAACGAAATCGCCAAATTTTTTTGTGATATTCTCCATGCGAACGACTAAATCTCTGTTATCAATTTCCAAGACAAACGCTCCTTTGTTTTATTAAGTAAATTATACCAAAGATTTATGATTTTTTGAATTAAATTGCAAGAAAAAAGCCACCTCATAAAAATGAGATGACTTTAAAAAACTTTGTCAAAAATTATTTGTATTCATTGTAAGTTTCTTCGTTATAAGGAACTTTGATTTCTCCAGAAACAATTTTCTTAGAGATTTCTTCAACGCTCTTTAAAACTTCTGGCTTAACATTTTTATCAGATGTTGGTGCAATACCTACTGCTCCGTCATCAGCTAAACCAAGTTCAATAGTTCTTCCACCTTCAAATTTGCCTTCTTGCATTTCTTTTACAACTTGGTAAACAGCAACATCGGCATTTTTCATTGCAGAAGTTAATACATTTTCAGGAGCTCTGTCGCTTTGGTCTCTATCAACACCAATTGCCCACTTGCCAGCTTCTTTAGCAGCTTCGATAACACCTTCGCCTGCTCCACCAGCTGCGTGGAATACTACATCAGCACCGTTTTGGTACATTGTAGCAGTGATTGATTTACCCTTTTGTGCATCAGAGAAGTTTCCAACATATTGGCTAAGAACTTCGATTTCAGTTCCTCTTTCCTTAGCTGCATAATCAACACCAGCCTTGTAACCATATTCAAATCCCCAGATGATGTTTCCTTCTTGACCACCAACAAAACCAACTTTGTTAGTTTCAGTAGTCATACCAGCAATGTAACCAACTAGGAAAGATGGTTCTTGTGCCCTAAACATAATTCCAAGTAGGTTTGTTGGAGCTTCGATTTTGTTTCCCTTTTCATCAACTGTAACATCAACGTCAACTATTGCATAGTTAATTTCAGGATACATTCCAGCAGCTTCAGCTACGTTACCACCCATTTTAAAACCAGCGCCAACGATTAAATTCTTTTCTTGATCAGCAAAAGTTTCTAAGTTTGGAGTGTAGTCCTTAGTGTCCTTAGATTCAATGTATTCAGCCTTGATTCCAAGTTCTTTTTGTGCCTTTTGAAGTCCTTCCCATACACCTTGGTTAAAGGATTGGTCGTTAACTCCACCTTCGTCAGTAACAAAACCAACATTTACATCAGTTTTAGCTTCTGTACTTTCTTCTTTAGTAGCGTTTTCAGCCTTATTATCAGCTTCTTTTTTGTTGCCGCCACCACAAGCAACAAGTGTCATTGCCATCAATAACACTGCAAGTAAAGTAAATTTCTTCTTCATAAATAAATCCTCCTATTTGTATTTAATTAAATTATATATTATTGCGCCACTAATTTCAATTTCATATAAAAATAAAAAATTTTTAGAAAAAAGTTTTCACAAATCTTCTCATAAAAAATAACTGCAAAAAAATGCAGTTATTTTAAATATCTGATCAATTGAACTAAGTATTTACCATTTAAATTAGTTTCTTCTTTATCAAGTTTTCTTACACCAAAAATAGTAAATCCATTATTCTCATAAAAATTAATTAAACTTTTAACATTTTCGCATTCAAGATAAACAAATTTACCTCCACTTATCTCTTGCGCTGCTCTAACTTTTCTACAGGCTAATTCTAATAATTCGCTTCCTGAAATAAGAGAATCATCACTTATATTATAATTTTTACCAAGTTGACCAATTAAATGGCAAGACATAATATAACTTTTTAACTTGGATTCAAAGTTTGAATATGTGTTAATCTTCTTTCTCAAACTATTAGAAATTCTGGCATCGCTTTTAATAACAACAGCCTTCATAGCAAGAGAATAATAAGCCAAAAATTCTAAGTTACCTTTATATTTTGTAAAAACTAGATAAGTAGAAGCTAAACCTCTTTTTCCAAACTCTTCAGCTTTAGTTTTTAAAAAGTAATTCACATCTTCATTATATTTTGAATCAAAACTATTTAATAGATCATGAGTTTCTTCTTCTCCTCTAGCATCTAAAAAATCTCTTAAATTTACCTCAAATAATTTTGATTTATTCATTATCATTAAAGTACTTCTCCAAATCTTCAGCCTTTAAAGTTTGTACTTCTCTATCTAATTTTACTTTAGGGTCAGGCTTTTTTATAGCCTTATCTAAAGCGTAGAAGAAATTACTTGTATCTCTTTTTGTTTTTAAGTTAATTGTTTTTAAAAAACTTTTTGTAGCCATAATACCCCTCCCTATATTCATATTATATCACAATATTTTTGGGTTAATAGCTTAAAATACTTTGTTTATACAAAAAAAGCCCAACTAGGTTGAGCTTTTAATAATCTTTTGTTATTCTTTTTTATCCTATGAAAACTCTTGGTATCATAAATAATACTAGTGAAGCTACAAAGTACATTAACAAAAAGGCTAGTGATTGTTTCATTTCCTTTGTGCCAAAAGTTACATCTTCATCTGCTGCTAAAAATCTTGCTGCAATAGATGCAAGACATCCTAATATTGGATAAATTATTAATACTCCAAGGTTACTTGTTCCCTTATCCATAAATCTGTAAAAGGCTGGGATCATGATAAATAAGGCTCCAAGATAAATTGGGAAGCTTCCCTTGCCTAGCCAGATTAGTGCAATTACACCAAGTGTCAAAACTAAAAAGGCAACTGTTGAAATTGTGTTGATTAGAGAAATTTTATTTATCAAGCCTTGGTCTATTAGTTCCAATTTATTTATATAGTAGCCTGAATTTGTGTAGGCTTCCTTTACGCTATCTGTTGATTTTGTCGTTTCTGTCCAATTTTCTACCTTTGCATTAGTTACAAATATAGATGCGTCTTCAACCTTTTGTCCACCAGAAAAATATAGTGTGTTTGGATCGTAATAAACTTCAAAGGCATATTCTCCAACTTTTTCTGACAAATCTAATTTTACTTCACTCACTGCTTTAAAATCTTTATTTTCAGTTTTGTTGTAAAAATCTTTAACTTTTAGTTTTAATTTTTCTTCAAAAAGTGATTTATTGATTTTGTCGAAGTCTCCCTTTAGCTTTACCTTTGACTTGCTAAAGTTTACACCTTCGCCAAAGAAAATTTGTCTAGTAGGTGTGCCCATTATCCTTGCAGTTGAATCTTCGCCTGCATAAGAAAATTTTATGTCATATTTTATGAGTTTTTCGCTACCTTCTTTTACCACAGATCTTGCAACTTGAAGATTTTCTACTCCATCGGAATTGTTAAATAAAATTCCGTCAAATTCTCTTTCTACATTTGAATTTGGCCACATAAGAGACTTACTAAAAAAAGCAGTTAGAGAAAATAACATAAGTACTAATAAGAAAATTGCAAATATTACAAGCTTTTTTATTCTCTTGTTCATTTTAAACCTCCGTTATGAAAACATTTCGCTTATACTATATAATATCACATAAGGACCCTAAAATAAACAAATTTATTAGCATATTAAAGATTGGAAGCATTTATTTCTGTCCAGATCCTGTCGTAAACTTTTATAAAGTCGCCAAGATCCCTAAAAGATTCAAGTGGTGGAAGTAAGTCTATGTCTGGATAGGCTACCTTGGAGTTTTTGATTTCATCAGGAAGAAGATCTTTTACTCCCTTAACTGGTGAAGTGTAGCCAACGCAGTATTCGGCATTTTTTGCTTGCACTTCAGGTTTAAGCATATAATTTATAAATTTTTCTGCTCCAGAAACATTTTGTGCATTCTTTGGTATAACCATGGAGTCGTACCAAATATTTGAACCTTCCTTTGGCACTACATAATCTAAGTCTTCATTTTGTTGCATCATGAGAAGGGCATCACCTGAATACATTACAGATAAGTTTGCGTCGCCTTGCACAACTACATCTCTTCCATCATCATCAAGATAGGCATATACAAGTGGCTTTTGCTGGATGAGAGATTTTTTTGCTTCTTCAAGTTCCTTTTCATCTGTTGAATTTAGTGAGTAGCCCAGTCTTTTTAGGGCAAGACCTAGAGTATCTCTTTGTGAATTATACATAATTATTTGGTCTTTATACTTTTCATTCCATAATATATCCCAGGAATCGACCTTGTCTTTGACTTCACTTTTGTTGTAGACAATTCCAACAGTTCCCCAGAAGTATGGCACAGAATATTTATTTTCTGGGTCAAAGCTTGGATTTTTTAACTTGTCTTCAACTCCAGCAAAGTTTGGAATGTTGTCGAAATTAATTTCTTGAATCAAGCCTTCTTTTATAAGTCTTTCAATCATATAATCACTTGGCACAATTACATCGTACTTATCTTGGGATTGTGTCATCTTAATGTAAAGGTCCTCGTTGGAAGCGTAAGTGTCGTAATTTACCTTTATTCCTGTTTCCTTTTGGAAGTCCTTTAAAATAGATGGGTCGATGTATTCACCCCAGTTGTAAACATAAATTTCTTCCTTTGCCTGGTCTTTTTTGCCACAAGCAGTTAATGTCAAAAGCATTAAGACTGATAGGGCTAAAATTATTTTTTTCATATTTCCACCTCAATTTTTTTATTTTTTTCGCTTCTCTTGTTAATTATTACAAGTAAAATCAAGAGAGATACTAGCATAAGCGTTGATACTGCATTTATTGACGGATTGATTCCCTTTCTCGCCATGGAATAAATTGTTATTGATAAGTTTGAAACTCCCTGTCCAGTGTTGAAGAAGGAAATTACAAAGTCGTCAATGGAAAGTGTAAAGGACATCAAGGCTCCCGTTAGTATTGCAGGTTTTATCTGTGGTATTACCACATGAAGAATGGCATAAGTTGGCGTGGCACCCAAATCTAGGGCTGCCTCAAGAGTGTTTTTTTGCAATTGATTTAATTTTGGCAAAATTGACAAAATTACATAGGGAATGCAAAAGACTATGTGTGAAATAATCATAGTTGTGTATCCCATTCTTATATTAAAGAGTCCAAATAAGCCCATTAGAGCAACAGCTGTCACTATGTCGGGGTTAATTACTGGAAGATAATTTATATTTAAGATTGCATCCTTCTTAAAGCCTCTCAGTTCATTTATGGCTATGGCTGAAATTGTCCCCACAACTGTGGAAATTATTGTCGCCACCACTGCCACAAAAATTGTAGTCCAAAGTGAGGATAAAATTGCCGGATCATTGAAGAGCTGCTTGTACCACTTTAGGGTAAAGCCTGCCCATGACCCTCTTAGCTTTGAATTGTTAAAACTAAAGACAACGAGAATTACTATTGGGGCGTACAAAAATACAAAGATCAAAAATAAATAAATTCTATCTATTATTTTTTTCAAAATATATCGCCTCCCAAGTCTCCAGTTTTAATTTTTTTGTTAAATAATTTTGGCACAACTAAAATCAAAAGCATTATAAGGATTAAGACCATGGAAATTGCTGACCCAAAGCCCCAATCTCCTGTGAAGGTAAATTGTTTTTCGATTAAGTTACCTATCAAGTAGAAGTTGTTGCCGCCCAGTAGATTAGGCACTACGAAAGTAGAAATTGCCGGTATAAATACCATAGTTATGCCTGTGTAAATGCCAGGAAGTGACAGTGGAAAAATAACTTTTGTGAAAACTTCAAAGTCATTTGCTCCAAGGTCCTTGGCTGCTTCAATTAGTTTTGTATCCATCTTTAAGAGGACTGTGTAAATAGGCAGAACCATAAAGGGCAAGAAGTTATAAACCATGCCTATCATAATTGCCTTGGAATTGTACATCAAATCCCAAGGTCCCAGTCCAAAAAGTCCAATGAATTTATTTATAAGTCCCTTGTTGCCCAAAAGAGTTAGCCAGGCGTAAGTTCTCAAAAGAAAATTCATCCACATGGGAATTATAAAAATTAAAATCATATTATTTCTAACTTTTTCACTCATCTTTGAAATAATATAGGCAACAGGATAGCCAACTATTAAACATAAAATAGTTGAAAGACCTGCTAAGATTAGTGAAGTAATTAAAATCTTTACATATAAAGGCTCAAAAAACCTTGAAAAGTTGTCAAGAGTAAAGACAAAATCAGACAAATCTGTATTGGCATTGAGGGCATGAGCAAGTATTAAAAATAGTGGCAGTACAATAAAAATTAGTCCCCAAAATAAATATATTAGTGAGAATTTTTTCATATCAACCTCATTACATGGATTAGGTCAGGCTTAATAATTATGCCTGTCTTTTCGCCCACTTCTCTCTTTTCCGTTGATTGGACAAGCATGGAGTAACCACCTACATCTACAGTCATCTCGTAGTGAACACCCTTAAAGACAAGACTTGTCACTGTGCCCTCAATTTGATAATTTTCGTCCACTAAAAGCACATCTTCAGGTCTCACAACTACTTCAACATCTTCCATGTCCTTAAAACCCTTGTCCACGCAAGGAAAATCGTAATCTAAAAATCTTACCTTGAAGTCACTAAGCATCTTTGCATTAATAATATTTGATTCGCCAATAAAATCTGCAACGAAGGCATTTTTTGGCTCGTTGTAAATATTTAAAGGGCTGTCCATTTGTTGAATTTCACCATTATTTAAGACGACAACCGTGTCGCTCATGGAAAGTGCCTCTTCTTGGTCGTGAGTTACATAAATAAAAGTTATGCCAACACTTTTTTGTATTCTTTTAAGCTCAATCTGCATTGCCTGTCTAAGTTTTAAGTCAAGAGCACCGAGAGGTTCGTCAAGAAGGAGAACTTCTGGCTCATTTACAAGGGCTCTTGCAATGGCAATTCTCTGTTGTTGTCCACCAGAAAGAGATTCAATTTCTCTATTTTCAAAGCCAACAAGGTTTACAAGTTTTAAAACTTCTTTTACCTTTTCCTTTATGATCTTTTTCTCCATTTTTTTTATATTAAGACCAAAGGCAATGTTGTTGTAGACATTCATGTGTGGAAATAGGGCATATTTTTGAAAAACTGTGTTGATTTTTCTCTCATAGGGCTCCTTATTAGTAATATCTTCTCCATTAAAAAGGATTTTTCCCTCGTCAGGCTCTTCAAAGCCACCAATAAGTCTCAAAATCGTTGTTTTGCCACAGCCAGATGGACCTAAAATCGTTAAAAATTCATCTTTTTTAACCTTAAAATCAAAATCCTTTAGAATAACATTGTCGCCAAAAGATTTTGTCACATTTTCTAATTCAATTACATAATTTTCCATAATTCACCGCCTAAAAATTTGGTGGAGACGAAATCCACAAAATCTCAGTTTCAAACTTGCCATCATTCTTTAAATAGTGAGAGCTGTTTGCCTTAAAGTAAAAACTTTCGCCCTTCCTAATCTTGTATTGTTCATTGCCATAAATAAGAGTCACACTGCCCTTTATTACATAGCCAAATTCTTCGCCCTCATAGGGTTGTATCTCCTTTGACTCTCCATTTGGCTTAATTTTTATTCGCATGGGCTCCATTTGATTTTTTTGTGCGTTGGGCACAACCCAATCAAGTACATAGCCAAGCTCTTCATTTTCACTTTCAAAAAAGTCTTCTTCTTTAAAAGTAATTTTTTCATTTTCATCTCTTTTAAAGAAATGTGAAGGGTCTGTGCCCAGTGCCTCCAAAATATCCAAAAGAGAATCAACAGATGGTGATGTCAAGTCTCTTTCGATTTGTGAAATAAAGCCCTTAGTGAGTTCTGACCTGTCAGCCAATTCTTCCTGGGTAAGACCTTTTTCAATTCTCATATCTCTTATTTTATTTCCAATATCCATTCCATCACCTATAATATTAAACAAATTACTTAAATTATTAAACTCATTAGAGTATAATTGTTAAAGATATTAATGTCAATAGATTTGGGCTATTTAATAAAGTAAATTTTTTGTTAAATATAATTTACTCAAAATATTTTTTTATTTTTCATTTATTAACTTCCTTTTGCTTGCCCTTTTCCAATTTGTGTTATAATTTTTCCAGAGGTGTTACATGGATACTAGAAAAAAAAGATACAATGCCATAGATTTTTTGCGTGGCTTTACTATTATAAATATGATAATTTTTCACGGACTCTTTGACCTTGAAAATTTTTATGGTTTTAACTTCAATCACGACTTTTACTACTACCAACAATATATTTGCATTTCCTTTATTTTGATTTCTGGTTACTCAACTCATTTTTCAAATAATTTTAAGAAAAAATTTTTGATTTTGACGGGACTTTCTATCTTAATCACCCTTGGCTCTTACATCTTTTCAAGAGAAGATGCCATTTATTTTGGCATTATTCACTTTTTTGCGGCAGCAAGCTTAATTCACATGCTCTTAAAAAATTACTTAAAAAAAATAAATCCAAGGCTTGGACTTATTCTAAACACTCTTTTATTTGTAACGCTTAAAAAAATTTATTACGGAAGTATTTTCTTTGGAAAAGTTCTTGTCCCAAAATCTTTTTACAACTTAAATCTATTTTTCCTAGGCTTGCCTAGTGAAAATTTTTATTCAGGCGATTATTTTCCAATAATTCCTTGGATATTTTTATTTTACATGGGCTACTTCCTCTTTGATTTTGTAAAATTTACAAAAAAAGAAGCCTCCCCGGGCTTTATAAATGTCATGGGTAGGCATTCTCTTTTAATATATTTTCTCCATCAAATTATTTTAATTGGAGTTTTTTCTCTCATCTTCTCTTTTAATTAAAATCTTCCGCTGGCGCCACCGCCACCAGAGGATCCTCCGCCGCCGAAGCCTCCAAAGCCTCCGCCACCGAATCCACCGCCTGATGATCCGCCAAAGCCTCCAGAGCCACCGTAGCCGCCGCCAAAGCTTCCTGGTCCCCAAAAGATTACAGGTTTTTGTTTTCTTCTGCCTCCGGAACCATTGCCACCAGAGCCGCCACCATCATTTTTATTTCTAAAAATAAGTGAAATTATAAAAAGAATTAAAATTATTCTCAATATAGGCAAAATTGATATAAATAGATTACCTTCACCTTCATCAGATGAATAATCAATTTCTTCCTGTGGCTCTCTCGCCACAATGTCCACTCCATATTCATCTTCATATAATTTTATCAGCTGAGCATATCCTTCGAGGATTGCCTTTTCAAAGGATCTGTCACCTTCATTTTCAGAGACAACTTTTCCCATTGCCCTTATAATTCTTGAGGCATAGGCATCGGGTATAAAACCTTCAGACCCATAACCAGTCTCGATTCTTAAATATCTATTATTTTCGTCTAAAAGTGCCACAAGCATGAGAACACCATTGTCCTTATCCTTGTCGCCAATTTTTATGTCGTTAAAGATCCTTGTCCCATACTCTTCCAGTGAATAGTCTTCCAAGTCTTTAACAATTACAACGGCAATTTCTCCGCCAGTTTTCTTTTTAAGATCATAAGTGGTCTTGTTGAGATAGTCAATGGACTCTTGGCTTAAAGTGTTAGTCTCGTCATAGACATTGTAGGACATTTCGCCCTTGTCAAAGGCATAAACATTAAAGACCAGGGTGATGGCAAATAAAATTGTAGCTAACAATTTTTTCATTTTAATCACCTAAAATTTAACTTCTGGTACTTGATTGTCCTTTTCTGAAACTTCAAAATAATCTCTTGGTCCAAAGCCTAAAATTTTTGCAATAATATTTGTTGGGAACCTTCTAACTTTTTGATTGTAAAGTTTAACTGTATCGTTATATCTCATTCTTTCAGTTGCAATTCTATTTTCTGTGCCTTCAAGTTGGGCTTGTAAGTCTAAGAAATTTTCATTTGCCTTTAATTCTGGATAATTTTCAACAACTACATTAAGTTTTTGAATAGCTTCTGTCAAGTTGTCATTGGCTTCTGCAAGTTCCTTAGGTGTGTTTGCTTCAGAAATACCTGCACGAGCCTTAGTAATTTCAGTGAAAGTTTCCTTTTCGTGGCTAGCATATCCCTTAACAGTTTCTACAATGTTAGGAATTAAATCTGCACGCCTTTTAACTTGGTTTTGGACTTGTGCCCAAGCACCATTCACATCTTCATCTAGTTTAACTAATTTGTTCCATTGTCCGCCAAAGAAAATTGCAAGCACCACTACTACGGCAATAATTGCAACAATCCCAACGGCACCTTTGTTTTTATTCTTCATAGTCTCCTCCTATTTTACTTATTTTCATCTTACCTATAGCTTCATCTACAAGACTTTCACAGTCTAGTGGCTCCTCTGACTTTTCTATTCCCTCTACACTTGGCGTCAAGAGTGGATGTTTTGGCAAAAATACTGTGCAGCAATCTTCGAAAGGAAGAATTGATGTCTCATAAGTATCAATGTCCTTGGCAATATCAATAATATTTACCTTGTCCATGCCAATTAGTGGTCTAAAGACGAGTTTATCTGTAATATCATTAGTTACCTTCAAGCCGTCAATGGTTTGCGAGGCAACTTGTCCAAGGTTTTCGCCAGTGATGATGCAGTCGTAGCCATTGTCTCTTGCAATTTTATCTGCTATCCTCATCATAAACCTGCGGGAGATAATAGTCATCTCATCTTCAGGACAATTTATGTTGATTTCCTTTTGAATGTCCAAAATATTCACAGAATAAAAAGTAAGTTCGCCAGAAAAACTTGATATGTCCTCTGCAAGTTTTTTGACCTTTTCTTCTCCCCTTTCAGATGTGAAAGGATAGGAATGGAAGTGCAAGCAGTCCACAAGGACTCCTCTCTTTGCCATTAAAAATCCTGCTACTGGGGAATCAATTCCACCAGAGAGAAGAAGGAGTCCCCTGCCATTTGTGCCAGATGGAAGTCCACCGTGAGCTTTAATCTTATCTACATAAATATAGGTATCCTTTTTCAAATCGCAGTAAACAAAAAAGTCTGGCTCATGCACATCAACTTTTATGTCAAAATTCTTTAAGATGATACCTCCGATTTTTGCAGAAATTTCCATGGAATTAAGTGGAAAGGACTTGTCGCCCCTGTTGGTCTTAACTTTAAAAGTTTTGTAAGCTGGATTTTTTTTCAAAGTTTCATCTACAATTTTTATAACAGCTTCTTCAATCTTTTCCTTGTCAGTTTCCACAACATAGCATGGCGCAATGTAGACAATGCCAAAGACATGCTTAAGCCTATTTATCATCTTTTCTTCGTTATCTGTCACCACTTCCACATAGACCTTGCCCATATTTTGATATATTTTTCCATGGTCTATGTTTCTCAGATTTCTCTTTATAGTGGAAATAAGTTTATTTACAAATTTATACCTATTTTTACCCTTTAGGACAAGCTCTCCAAGGGAGAGTGCCATAACTTTTTTCATTCTATCACCTATCTCATAATCTTTCTGATTTCACCTACATACTTCACAAGTTTTTCCACGAAAACATCTATGTCCTCTTTTGTAGTGTCCTTGGAAGTGCAAATTCTTATTGTACCTTCAGCGTACTTGTCGGCAAGCCCTATTGCCTTTAAGGTTGTGGACTTGTGAGTGCCATTAGATGTGCAGGCAGATGCTGTGGAAATATAAATCTCATCGCCCTCCAAGTAGTGGAGAAGGACCTCTGCCCTTATATCTAAAATTGAAAGAGAAACAATAAAATCTGTAGAATTTTCTGGAGTGTTTATCCTGTAGTCCTCTAAATTTTCTTCCAGTTTCTTTAAAAGATATGCCTTGATTTCCTTGGCGTGGTCAAGCCTTTTGTCTAAATCTCTTTTTGTAAGCTGGCACGCCTTGCCAAAGCCAAGTATGCCCGGCACATTTTCTGTACCAGATCTTAGTCCCTTCTCTTGACCTCCACCAATAACAAGACTCTCAATATTTAAGTCGCGTCTTTTGTAAAGGGCGCCCATGCCCTTTGGCCCATAAATTTTGTGGGAAGAAAAAGAAAAAGTATCGCAGCCCAAGTCCTTAACATTGACAGGAATTTTCCCCACAGCTTGAACTCCATCCACATGGCATAAAATATCCTTGTTTTTTGCCTTGGCAATCTCAAAAAGTTCCTTGACCTTATTGACAGTGCCAAGCTCGTTGTGAACATAAATTAGAGAAACTAAAATAGTGTCATCATTTACTTCCTCTTTAAACTTTTCCACATCAACAGCGCCAGTCTCGTCAACATCAAGATAACATACTTCATAGCCAAGGTCTTTATAATGCTTAAATTGGTCGTCAATAGATGCGTGTTCAATAGCAGAAGTGATGATCTTCTTGCCCTTTCTCTTGTTTTTTAAAATAGCGCCGTGAACTGCAATGTTGTTGCTTTCTGTTCCCCCAGAGGTAAAATAAATTTCATCTGCCTGAGCACCAATAAGGGCAGCCGCATTTTTCCTTGCCTCTTCAATTTCCTTTTCCACCCTTAGGCCGAAGCTGTGAAGAGATGAAGGGTTGGCAAAATCATCTGTGAGAGCCTTCATCATGACATCAACAACTTCCCTATCAGGTTTTGTCGTCGCACAATTATCTAAATAAATCATATATCTTCCTTCTATCATAAATTCTTTCTAATACATTATACTATAAGACGAAGTGTCCTTCTATCTCTATTTAGATTGAGTTCTGACGAAAATTTTTAAAATTATAAAACTTTTAATGATATACTTGAAGTGGTGATAGGATGAAAAAATTGGAAAGAAAAATCAAAAGAGCTAAAGAAAATTATTTAAAAATAGAAACATCAGGACTATCTCGAGAAATAGATTCAATTATTGTAGTGAGCCTTGTGGAAAAAAATAGAGAAGTCCTAAAAACTTTTTACCTAGAAAATTTAAAAGACGAAAAAAATTTATTGGAAGAAGTCATGCCTATCATTCAAGAAAAAGAATTTGTGACCTACTCTGGCAAGACCTTCGACCTTCCCTTTATAAGAGAAAAAGTAAAATTTTACTTTAACAAGGACCTTGACTTAAAAGTCACAGACTTGCAAGAAGTGACAAAAAATTACAACTTCATCTTTAATTTAGATTCTCACTCCAATAAAAATCTCCTAGAAAAATTTATTGAACCGAAAAATTTAAGGGACCAAAAAGAATACCAGGGCATAAAAATAAAGACCCTCTATAAAAATTACCTAGAGGGTCATAAGGCTGCAATAGAAAAAATTTTAGACTATAATTATTTGAGCCTGGAAAACTTAATATTACTTGACGCAAAAATAAAAGAAGAATTAGAAAAAAATCTTTCCATAAAAATTTTAGACTTCACATTTTTTATAAGAGACATAAAACTTTTAGAAAACAAGCTAGAAATATCAGGCGTCACAAATTACGGATCCGACTATTTCTCCAACAATGAATTATACACAATTGAGATAAGTGGACTCGAGGAAGAAGAAAAATTTGGCGAACAAGAAAAAAATTGCCAATCAGCAAATTTTTACCAATCCCTAAAAAATTACGGATCAGAAAAAATTTGCGAATCAGCAAAAAATTATGGATCTTTGAAAAATTATGAATCAGAAAATTTTTCTGAATCAGCAAAAGATTCTGAATTAACAAAAAATTATGAATCAGTAAAAAATAAAAAAGAAGCTAAAGAATTTTCCTTAAAAATAAATACAGAGGACGGGCTTTATGATGGCAAAACATCTTGCTACTATGTCAAGAAAAAAGACTTGGACTTTGACCTGACAAACCCCAGCAAAATAAAAAGCCCAGCCCAAATCCAAATCCTCTACTACAAAAACCATGTATTCAAAAATGAAAAGGAACTAATGAGAAAAATAATAGAAAAAGAATTAGGACAATAAAAAAATACCACCTGCATAGTTTTTACAGGTGGTAAGACAAAAAGTAGTTAAAATGTGAAAAACCACCTATATCGGCTTAGGTGGTTTCTATATTAGTAACACTAAGACGACCGCTAATAACGGTGTCCTCATTTAGATATATAATACCATTAATTTTTTGTATATTCAATAACCTACAACTAAAAAAATTCAAAAGACACAGATAAAATTCTGCTTTTGCTTTTGCTTTTTGCCTCCTTAATAAAATATGAATTAAGGCTCTATAATATTTGTTAGAGATTTACTCCCCAACAGATATTATAGAGCCTTTTTATTTTAGAAAATTTTATAAAAAGAATTACAAAAACTTAAAATTACTATTATAAAACAAATTTATTTAAAGCTTCGGCGACACCCAAAGATCTTTCATTTTCGCAAACATAAAAAGCAGCGTCCTTTAGATCGTCAACCGCATTGGCAACGGCAATAGAATAACTTGAAAAATTAAGCATTTCCCTATCATTTGTATTATCTCCAATAGCCATAACTTCAAAAGGCTCTATATTCAACTTATGGCATAAGTATTCTAAAGACTTACCCTTATCAACATCCTTTGGCATAATTTCAATTAAATAATTTTGTGATTGTGCAATATAAACTTCATCATCCAAAAAATCTCTCAATTCTTCTTGATAAACACCAACCAAATTAGGATCCGCCACAATCATTGCCTTTGGCGAAGGTTTAAAATCATATAAAGCAAAATCTATTGCCTCAATTGCATTTGCATTTTTAAGGTCTGGGTCTATACGAGTTTCCTCTGTAACTCTCTCAACAAGTATTTTGCCATCTTCATAAAATTGACAATATAAATTTTTCAATTTACAAAAATCTACAATTTTTTTCATAAGGCCAACGTCTAAATTTTTTGAAAAAACAACTTTATCTTTATTGTCAACAATTAGAGAACCATTATAACAAATAATATAAGTCTCTTCTCCTATTATATCTTTATAAATTTTGGCAGATTGATAAAGTCTACCTGTCCCCAAAACAATAAAAACACCCTTTGACAAACATTCCTTTAATATAGTCAAAGTTTTATCATTAATTTTATTATCCTTCTCTAATAAAGTGTTGTCCAAATCACTAACAACTAATTTAATCATACTAGCTCCTCTATTAAATATTTAATATACCCGTAATATGCACAAAAGCAATTAAGATCATAACTTCTATAATTATATCAAGAATCAAAAAATACTGATAAGTTTTAAGATATATCTTATACTTACAGTCTGGTACAACTTCTGTTATATGTGCAGGTTTAAAACAATATAAGCTGAATACCTTTTCATTATCAAAAAGTTCAAATTCTTTATTTATATATTTACTACACCCTTCCATTTCAACAGTTTTTTCATATGGAAAAAGATCTGGGAAAAGCATATCATTTAGATAAATATAAGAAACTTTAGCATACAATAAATGCCTATTATAAACATCCTTCCATCTTATAGAAACACAATATAAAATGAAACCTGTAAAAAAACCAAAAAGTAATATTAACTCATTTACAATAGTGGATTTTGTATTTGAATTAACAAATGCAAAAATACCAGCAATAAGAACAGTATAAATACTATTAAATGTCATCCTCTCCATCTCAATATGTCTTGCATGACTTAAATTTTCAGCAAAAATAGTTTTTAAAAAATCTATTTTTTGTGCCCTTATTTCCCTACAATCATTATCACTATTATTGAACTTGACAAAAATTGATTTAAAATATAAATAATCTGAAACCTCAATCTCGGATTTTTTATCCTTTTTAAGTAATTCATAAAGAATACAAAAAAACATTATTAATAAAAGACCTTTATGTATATCCAAACATTTTGGCATAAAACTTACCTCCCTCTAACCCTGCAGCCTATATAGATCATACTCTAAAGTGTTTCTTATGTTAGGCGTATTAAAATTAACTAGCCCATCAATAATTAATATAAAGTCTCAAAAAACACTATTATTTCAAAGAATACTTCGTTCCTCTTCCCTTTCCTCTTTTAATAACATAACCCTTATCCATCAAATCATTTAACAAATTTAAAACTTTATTCTTTCCAAAGCCAGTGTCATTTGCAATCACAGAACTAGCAAGAGATTTATTCTCCAAGGCCTTATAAACCCTTGTCTCATCTTGGCTTAAATTTTCCACACCAAAAATAAGAGGCAACTTAACTTCAATAGAATTATCAAAAATTTTAAAAGAAGGATTTTTCGCAGAATCTTTATACGCTTCTTTGATTCTCTTGATTCCAGTTCCAAAACTTTCAATAATGTTTAATCTAAAAAATATATTGCCAATAATGGGGTTTCTCATGACAGAAATTTGTCCATTGAGATACTCCTCCTCACTTATACCAGTTGGCAAACCACCTGGAGATACAATGGTGATAGCATCTTTCTCCATAGAAACTTGAATATAAGAATTTGCCATCCAATCCCTATGAACTAAGGCGTTGGCGATAGCTTCTCTAAAAGCTTTTTCAGGAAGTAAGTCAACTTTTTCACGATAAGAACCTTTAATATTTTCAAATTGATAATATTCTCTATACATATCAATGCTTATATCAAAAGCTTCAAGAATCGAAATGCCCTTTAATTGAAAGCGACTCAAAATAGTATTTTGACTTTCCCCAAACCTCACAATGTCAATCAAGTTATCTTCATTGTTATCTGCAAATAAAGAACCTGCATTAGTTAAAAAATTATTTTTATCAACTAATTCCAAAGTCTTTAAAATATCACTGTTTATTTTTTCAATACCTACAATTTCTTTAAACTTCTTTTCAAGATAAATAAAGCTATAGCTCTCTTTTTTAGAAGACAAAGAATCATAAGACTTATTTTGACCCTCCACGATTAATCTTTTGAGTTCCAAACTATCAATCTCAACAGTTGAAGAATCATTTCTCTTATAAGATTTTGACTTGTAAAAATATGGCTTCTCATCGCCTGGATGGACTTTAAGCTTAATAAGATTTTCTTTACAATCCATTTCAATCTCAAAACTAATTTGAGGTGATATAGAATCATTTATCTTATTTTCAATAGCAATGGCATCTGATTTTAAATTAGTTAAACCCACAGACTTGCCATTATCATCTACGCCGAATAAAACTTCGCCACCATCGTAATTGGCAAAGGCAACAACTGTCTTTAAAAAAGAATCTGAAATTTTTTCCTTAAACTCTAAATTGCGTGTCTCTCTCATAACTCCTCCTGAGTTAATTATAACAAAAACAAACGCAAAAACAAACGTAAAATTTTGCGTTTGTTTTTGCGTCCTTAATAAAACGCAAATTATATTTTGCGTTTGCTTTTGCCTTTCAAAAAAAGGCAAATTAATCGTAAATACTCTTAAAAGCTTCTTCTACAGTTTGATAATTGCCTTCCTCAATATCTCTAAAGCCCTCATCTAACAAGGCGTTTAGCTCATCAAAAGATATTTTTGAAACATCTATTAAATTCCCATAATGCTCTTCTTTAACAAGAGGCAATCTTTTGTCCATTTTTATATTTAACTCTTCTGACTTTGACATAATTTGTTCCTCTGTTATTTATTCTATAAAATTTGCAATCAATATTAATGCTCTGCCAATTCATTATATAGTAGTAATTTGTTCTTTTGAACCTTTTGAATTTTTTGAATCTTCGGAATCTTTCGATTCTTTTATTCTTTTTTCCATCTCAGTTTCCAACCAAAAATATGTCTCTGCTCTCTTTTCTTCAGGCTTTTTTAATGAATTTTTTAAATTAATAACTCCAATTCTAAGTAAGATTATCTCAGCTAAAATCAAACAAATTAATTTAGACACTTCAGAACTATCTTTTAAAAAGATATCTAAAACATAACCTCCAATGAACAAAATCATTGAAAATAAAAACCCATTCAAACCATCATATTTATGTTTAGCTTCTGATTTTTTTTCACTTAATTTAATTAAATTTAGGTTATTCTCATTACAATTCTCTTCTGATAATATACTTATCATATCCTTTCTAATTTCATTTTCTTTTGTAATATGTTTAATATATTTATTTAAACCTTTTTCACTAAATACATTATCTTGAAATATAATGCCTTTATAATTTAATTTATTCTTCATTTTAATCCTCCTATATGAATTTTATTGCAATCATCTTTCTTAATAAATCTAAATATAAAATTGAAAATTCTATATTTACCAAATAATAGCTAAGCCATAAAACCACCTCACATTAAATTTTACTTTTCCTAATATTCCTATTGGGAATATACCAAACAAATTCACATATTTTTTAGATTTCAAAAATTTTTTAAACTTCTTACACTTAATGTAACTTAAACTAAGAAATTAGTTTTGAAATTTAGAAAATTAATTTCTCCTACTAATATGTAGGAATAATTTTTAGATAATATTCCTATTGGGAATATACCAAATAAATTCACATATTTTTAAATTCCAAAAACTTTTTAAATTTCTTATATTTAATGTAACTTAAACTAAAAAATTATTTTAGAAATTTAGAAAATAAATATCCACTGCTAATATATAGGATTTTAATTCAATTAATATTCCTACAATATAAATACCTTAAAATAAAAAAATTTTTTTATTTTTTGAAAATTTATTTTAAAAGTTTTTTAAGCTGAGAATTTTTAACTATGATAAACATACCTGAAAAATTTATTATTTTTAGATCTTTATAAAAAAATATAAATAAATTTCATTTCACATTAATAGTTAATTAATCGCAAGAAAAATTATATTAAACTACAAATATCTTTACACCAAAAAAGGACTCAATTAAGAGTCCTTTTTTCTAGCAAATCAATCTTATTTGATTATAAGTTTCCATTCTTCCATATTATCCTTCGTCTGCTCCTTCTTTTTGTGTGTAACCTG